>CAZOUH010000131.1:0-4185 GCA_964582935.1 uncultured Paludibacter sp. | reverse complement strand
CAACCCGAATTTTTCATGAAACAAGTGGGCAATGTCTTCCTTCGATTTGTGCATGGCAGGCGTCACGATGTGGTAAGGTTTTTCTCCGGCGACCTGCACAATAAATTCTCCCAAGTCTGTTTCGATGGATTCGCACCCGGCCGATTCAGCAATTTCATTGAATTCAATTTCTTCCGTCGTCATGGACTTGCTCTTTACTATGAGCTTGGCATCGTGGTTCTTGATGATTTCGGTAATGAGTCTCTGTGCGTCACAGGCATCTTCCGCCCACAAAACTTCAGTTCCGTTCGAGCAGCAGTTTTTCTCAAAAGTTAACAGATACTCACTCCAGTGTTGAAGTACATCTCGTTTGATAGCTGCTGCTTGATCTTTGGCATGCTCAATGTCTTTGTAATGCGACATACCCGCCTGTACAGCGCGGTTGTATTGCGCTATATTGAAGTGAATGATGTTCCGGTGCTTCTTATTGAAAGCAATTTCTTCTGCTGCTTTAGTGAATTTTTTAGCTTCCGACGGAACCATGATTTCAATGTTATTATTTCTTCAGAAGAAAAGTGTAACTACCTATAATACTGCCATCTGTAAAGAAATCAATACGGTAAGTACCCGGATATAGAATTTCTTCCACTTTCCAGTAAATCACATCCTCCAAGGCTTCACCGCCGTATTCATATTCTTTTTTAGCAGAATAGCCTATTTTGCCGTTTTCAAAACTAAACATATTGTTGATGTCTTTGGTCAGCAACTCCCCATCGGGACGGGTAATCCTGATATACATGACTTTGGACCCGGGTTCGGCAGTGATATTTTTAGCTATCGTATAATCAAATTGCAAATGAGCAATGCGACCAAAAATGCCGGTTTTTCTGTTTTTATCATTCAAAGTGATGACATTAAAATCGACCACTTCTAATTTAGAAGCCCTTGTAACCACTTCATGCAAATCTTCCTTTTCCTTCGATAACAGTTCTACTTCCTGTGAAGAAGCTTGATATTTCAATCTAATTTCTTTATTTTCTTGTTTGAGTTGTATATTTTCTGTGTTCAGCGAATCAATTTGAGCCACTAAATGCATCATAATTTTTCGAATGGAAGCCAGTTCATCTTTTAATTCTTGTATCCTGTGAGCGTTGGTAGCACGGGTATTACGCAATTCATCCAACAATTCACGCACACGTTCCTTTTCCGTTTCTAACTCTTTCAATAAAGAATCATTGCGGATAGTCGAGGTATAGCCATCAAATTGATAAGTCAGATCCAAGTATTCATCTTCAACACGTTCTTTTTCTTGATCCATGATTTCGCTGACAGATTCAAGCTCCAATTCTTTTTGTTTGGCATCATTATAAAAATAATAAACGATGCCTGTCAACGCAATGATCAGTATAACAAGGATAAAAAAAATCAGATTTTTAGATTTGAACATATGTGAGTAGTTATTGAAGTTAACCCCCAACCCCCTGAAGGGGGCTATTGTAGCACAAAATGACAGACAGTTGCACGAAAAGTCCCCTTTAGGGGATTTAGGGGTTGAATGTAGTTAGTAGTTCGTTTTTTTTATTTACAAAATCGATATTATTTTTTCTAATTGAATGCCTCTGGAACCTTTAATCAAGATGGTTTGATTCTCAGGTTTTTCTGCTGAAAGAAACGCATACAGTTCATCCACATCTTCAAATGTAAGGTAAGCCTGTTTCGTCTTTTTAAATGTATTTCCAACCAAATAAACGGATTGAAAGCCTTTTTCTTTTATTAAGTCCACTATCTTCTGATGTTCAGCCACTGCATGTTCGCCGAGTTCCAGCATATCGCCCAAAATTAATAATTTATTGTCATTTTCCAGTTGTTGGATGTTCAAAACAGCAGCTTCCATGCTGGTTGGATTTGCGTTGTAAGCATCTATTATTAATCTATTTTTATTGGTTTCAATCAGTTGAGATCGATTGTTTTGAGGAACAAAAAGTTCGATTCCTTGTTTTATCTGTGTGTTCTTTAATCCAAAGAAATGACCGATAGTCACGGCAGCCAATACATTTTCCGCATTATAACTTCCCACCAAACGCGTGTTAATTTCAAAAGTGACACCCGTTTGACACTGCATGGTCAAATACGGATCGCTTGATTTGATTTTACCCGTAATCATAGATATATCAGGATGATTATGCATGCTGTAAACTATTTCTTTCTCGGTAGGAAGTCCTGCCTGAATAGCCATTTGCTGCAAATAATCATGATCATTGTTGATAAAAACACCCATGCCGTTGGACGCAATATGCGCATAGAGTTCCGCTTTGGCTTGCATCACGCCCTCAAAAGAGCCAAAGCCCTCTAAATGAGCTTTTCCAACATTCGTGATGATGCCAAAATCAGGCTGTGCAATTTCACACAAACGTTTTATTTCTCCCGGATGATTGGCACCCATCTCAACAACAGCCAATTGATGTTGATGGGTGAGTTGTAAAAGCGTCAAAGGTACACCAATGTGATTATTTAAATTTCCAAGGGTAGCGTGAACTTTATATTTTTCCTTTAAAACAGCGGTAATCAACTCTTTGGTAGTTGTTTTTCCGTTGGAACCGGTAATACCGATAATCTTCACGCCCATCTGTTTTCTATGGGTGTTAGCCAATGCTTGTAGTGCTTGCAATACATCATCGACAAGGATATAGCGTTCGTCAAGGGCATATTCGGCTTCATCGACAACGGCATAAGAACATCCTTTTTGAAGTGCTTCTGCTGCGAAGGCATTCGCATTGTATGTATCTCCTTTTAGGGCGAAAAATATAGAGCCGACCGGACAATTACGGCTGTCGGTCGTTACCACAGGGTGTTCAAGAAAAATATCGTACAGATTCATATCTTTTATAATTGATATCCAAAAGATACATACCAATTACCTTGGCGCACATAATCGATCTTGCTTTTATCAAGGTTGTTGATGCCCCAATCATAACCGCTTTTGAGCATAAACTGCCGCCATTGCACACCACCGCCTGCACCCAATTGGAAATTGACCCGATGCACGCCTGATCTTAAACCAATGCGGTTTTCGTCGGTTTGAAACATGCTGCTTGTCCCGGAGATGATATATGGATATACGGTCGGATCATCCAAATAAGAAATGGTTTTTTGATGTTGGAATAATCCGATTTGGACATTGGGACCTAAAAATCCAAACACCTTGAAATCTTTGAATAAAGGCTGATAATACACCAAACGCACCGGTATTTCTAAAGCATGACTCCATGTCCTGTAAGTAATACTATCTAAAACACTTACATACCCTTGGACTTTATTTGAATATCCAAGGTTGTAATACAAGCCCGTTTGCACGGCGAAATTATATTTTAGTTCGTAATCTGTGGAAGCACCGATGCGAATTGCATCGAAATAAGTTTCGCTGGTTGCCTTTCCTATTCTTTTGGGATTAAAGTATCCACCTTCTAACATGATTTTTTGTGCATGCAGTCCACACAAAGCCACAAAAGACAACAGCACAATAGCAATCGGTAATTTAAATCTCATTTTCACTGAAAATTAATTGTGTAATTTTGGAGCACAAAGATAGATTTTTTACTTGGGTTTACATGGATTTTTTAATTAAAGTTGAGAATTCCGATATGGTTTCATGTGATAACCGGAAAAAATTCGTTACTTTGTGGGCTCTAATTCCTCTTTCAAGTTTGATTCATTACACATTTATGCTATCATGAGTATTATATTGCTTCTTATTGGCGTTGCAGCAGGTTTGGTCATCGGATATCTGTTGGCGAAAAACCTTGTTTCACGCACTATGCAGCTTGAAAAAAACAAATATGCCGATTTAGACAAAGAATTTGCAGCTTTCAAAGCCCGTACAGAAAATGAAATCGCTAACCTTAAAAAGCAGCTTGATGAAAGGCAGAACGAATTAGACCTCATCCCGGAAAAGATGGATGCAAAAGATAAATTACTGAGTGCGCAAATCGTAAAAACAGCGGAGAAAGAGGCTGAAATCAAGGCTTTACAAGAAAAACTGACTACCTTAAAAGGAGAGGTAGATAAAATAGGCGAAAAATACGCTGCTGAGTTTAAGAATCTTGCCAACGAAATTTTAGAAGATAAGTCGCAGCGTTTTACACAGCGCAACAAAGAAAATTTAGAAGCCATCTTAAAGCCTTTGGATGAAAACCTCAAGGAATTTAA
>CAZOUH010000130.1:2021-4268 GCA_964582935.1 uncultured Paludibacter sp. | reverse complement strand
ACAACAAACTTTCATTTACAGGATTTGCTGATTTCTGGAGAGAAAAGAAAAGCTTTGGTCTTAATAAAACCTCTTTCATTTTCTTATCTGAGCCACAATTGTGGTACAATATCAACAAAACTTTATCAGTAGGTGGAGAAGTTGAATTCGGTTACAACTTTGGTGCTGTAGAAGGTTTCAGGGTAAATCCTACCCTTGGTATCAAATGCAATCTCTAATTAATCATAGCGTTAAAAATCGAATCATATGTTTGAGAAATATTTTAAACTGAAACAAAACGGAACGAATCCGCGCACAGAGATTATTGCGGGTATTACCACGTTCCTGACGATGGCATATATTCTTGCCGTCAACCCAAGTATTTTGTCTGCCACCGGCATGGACCAGGCAGCATTATTTACTGCTACTGCGCTTGCTGCTATTGTTGGTACCCTGGTTATGGCTCTTTGGGCTAAACTACCCTTTGCTATAGCTCCGGGCATGGGCTTAAACGCTTTCTTCGCCTTTACGGTTGTATTGGGTATGGGGTATAGCTGGCAATTTGCATTGACAGCAGTATTGATTGAAGGTATCATCTTTATTTTACTGACTATCTTCAATGTACGCGAAGCTATCGTGAATGCCATTCCGAAATCTGTAAGATTAGCCATCAGCGCAGGTATCGGATTATTCATTGCCTTTATCGGGCTGCAAAATGCCGGCATAGTAGTCAACAATGATGCTACTTTGGTTGGTTTAGGCGACATTACTTCCGGTACCGCTTTATTAGGTATCATTGGTCTGATTATCACCTCTGTTTTAGTTGTCAAAAAAGTAAAAGGTGAATTATTGATTGGTATCATCTTAACTGCCCTCATTGGTATTCCAATGGGTTTAACACAAATAAAAGGTTTTGTTAATTTACCGCCAAGCATTGAACCTATTTTCTTCAAATTTGAATTGACAAACATCTTTACTTTCGACATGTTAATCGTGGTCTTTACTTTCTTATTTGTTGATATTTTTGATACCTTAGGAACATTGGTAGGAGTTTCTACGAAAGCTAAAATTTTAGATAAGGATGGTAATGTTCCAAGAATCAAACAAGCTTTTATGGCTGATGCCATCGGTACTACAGCCGGAGCCATCTTAGGTACAAGTACAGTTACAACCTATGTTGAAAGTGCCTCAGGTATTTCTGAAGGCGGTAAAACGGGCATGACAGCCTTGGTAACAGCCATTTGTTTTGCTGCGGCATTATTCTTTTCACCCATTTTCTTAGCTATTCCCGGTGCTGCTACTGCTCCCGCACTGATATTGGTGGGATTGTATATGTTGGAGCCAATCAAACAACTTGATTTCTCCGATTTTTCGGAAACCATCCCCGCCTTTATCTGCATCATTGCCATGCCATTGGCATACAGCATTGCCGAAGGGATTACTTTAGGAGTACTCAGTTATGTATTCATCAACCTCATCAGCGGTAAATTCAAGAAAATCAGTATAGGCATGTACGTGCTGGCTGTATTATTTATTTTGAAATATATATTTATTTAATTCTGGAAGACAGAATCCCAATCTCAGAAAGACAGGCGAGAGAATCACATTGCTCTCGCCTTCTTACTTACGAAAATCCGTTTTTAGTAATAGTTAACTAAGGGGCTATAACCGCCCCTCCCCAACACCCCGAAAGGGAAATATAAAAACATCATCATGCAAAAAACACTACTTTATTTAATTGTTATAGGTTCCTTTTTAAGCAGCTGTGGACAAAGCAATGCAAAAAATCAGCAAGAAGAAAAGATTGAACCATCTGTTGAATTAACAGCAAACAACATGACGATTTCCGTCCAATCCGATGACAAATCACAAGCAATTGAAATGATCAGAGAATTTTATACAAACTACATAGTAGCATGTGATAAAACACCTTTTGATCCGGCAAATATTGAAAATATCAAGAACAAGTATCTGACAAAAGAACTGTTAGAGAAACTCGCGAATGCAGCATTGGATTTTGATCCATTTCTCAATGCGCAAGACTGTGACGCTGCATGGATAGAAACCTTAGAAGTAACACATGAGTCAAAGCAAGAAAACATTTATACAGTTTGCTATACTAATCATCAATATAATGGTGAACATACGAATTGTATGATGTTGTTGGTGGTGAAAAATAACGGCAAATACAGAATTAACGATATTGTAGGCATTTTTAGAAGCACCGAACTACATTGAAGAAAGCCGTTGCATCCAAGTGTCACGGAG
>CAZOUH010000130.1:0-1921 GCA_964582935.1 uncultured Paludibacter sp. | reverse complement strand
CCAAAAGCGAATCCGAAGAACAGCCCTGCAATCATCCCTACCCTACCCGGCATCAACTCAGTAGCATACACTAATATTGCCGAAAAGGCGGATGAAATAATCAAACCAATTACAACAGCCAAAATAATTGTCCACACTAAATTGGCATGCGGTAGAATAAGCGCAAACGGTGCAGCCCCTAAAATCGAAGCCCATATCACATATTTTCGTCCAATGGTATCTCCCACATAACCGCCTATTACGGTTCCACCGGCGACAGCAGCTAAAAATGCAAACAGGTATAATTGAGAATGTTGAATAGACACATGAAATTTTTCTATCAGATAAAAGGTAAAATAGCTGGTCATTCCTGCCATATAAAAATACTTGGAAAAAATAAGAATTAATAGAATACCCACGGCAAAAGCCACTTTTCTTTTAGAAACACGGGGATTTGTACCGGAAACTAATTGTCCGGGATTAATCCTTTGCAGAAAAACCAACTGTCTTCTGTACCATTTACCCACATGAAACAAGAGAATAATGCCAACAAAAGCAATGAGCGTGAACCAATTGATATATAACTGTCCGTGTGGAACAATAATCAATGCAGCCAGCAGCGGACCTATTGCCCCGCCGGCATAGCCACCTACCTGAAAGATGGATTGAGCAAGCCCTTTTTTACCTCCTGATGCCAATTGAGCAATACGCGATGATTCGGGATGAAAAACAGAAGATCCCATACCAATAATTGCAACAGCTAACAGGATAATATGAAAATCTTGAGCAAATGCTAAAATCACCAAACCAACCAAGGTGAAAACCATACCCATAGGTAATGAAAAAGGTTTTGGGTTTTTATCCGTATAAAAACCTACAACTGGCTGTAAAATAGAGGCAGTAAGCTGAAACATCAGATTGATCAGTCCGATTTGCGTAAAAGTAAAATTGAATTTCTCTTTGATAATCGGGTAGATAGCCGGTATTACCGATTGCATCGTATCATTAAGAAGATGGGCAATACTGATGGTAAACAGGATGGAGTAGGCTGTATTTTGTAATATATCTTTTGACTGCGACAGAGCTACAGATGATTCCTTTGCTTTCATTGATGTACATAAAATAATAAGAGCCTGCAAAGGTAGATTATTTACATGAATCAGATGGATTTTTTTCAGGATTCAGGTTGAAATTTACTTTTTTTTGTGTTAAAGTACTTAACGGACTGTTTAGGAAACAAGAAGTAGAATTGAGAAGAGAAAGTGCGAAAATTTATAAAAAGTTGCTTTTAAAGCATATAAAAGAAGCGTATAAAAAAGCTATATGAGATTATAAGCCTCTTTTCAAGTATAAATCTTTAACTGTAAACCGTGTTTGCTTTTCGCTATGTATTTTCGATTTTAAAATGCTGTTTACATAATTAAAACCAGCTGATTTATAAAAATTAAGAGAGAAGAAATTCTTTTTCCAAACACGTGTAAATACTTCTTTAAAACGTAGTTCTTTCAGATGAGTAAATGTATTTGTCAACAATTTTCGTCTTAATCCCATTTTACTAAATTTCTCGTTTACAATAACTTCGGCAATATAAGGAGTGTGTCTTTGATCACAGACTTCAGCAAGCTCCGGATTAAAGCCGGCATTGTATTCAAGCGGATAAACTAACAATGCACCTGTCAATTGATTTTCATCATTTTCATCTACGGCTACCATCATCAATCCTTCTTGATAAGCCAATTGGATTTCTTTGTCCAAATCTTCAAGATTAAAAAACTTTGTATGTCCCTTTTTAGCAAAAGACTCGATGTACAGTTTTCTGATTTGATCTCTGAACAGATAATGTGTATCGTGAAATATTTTAAACATGATGGGTGGATTTTAAAATGACATTAAAAGATATGTTTGTATGACGTAATCTTTAGTCATTTTGTTGCGGGAAGTT
>CAZOUH010000129.1:0-4318 GCA_964582935.1 uncultured Paludibacter sp. | reverse complement strand
AAGAACGAAGTATGATATTACGGACTGAACATCTTTATAAAAAATACGGGAAGCGCATGGTGGTGAATGATGTCTCCATCCATGTGAAACAGGGTGAGATTGTAGGTTTGCTCGGTCCGAACGGCGCCGGGAAAACTACTACTTTTTACATGACAACCGGATTGGTTACGCCCAATTCAGGCAAAATTTTTCTGAATGACATTGATATAACCAAATATCCTGTTTATAAAAGAGCACAACAGGGGATAGGCTATTTGGCACAAGAGGCATCTGTTTTCAGGAAGATGACGGTGGAGGATAATATCAAGTCTGTGCTCGAAATGACTAAGTTCAGCAAGCAATTCCAACGCGAAAAATTGGAAACTTTGATTGCTGAGTTTAATTTGGAGCATGTGCGTCACAATATAGGCGATCGACTTTCCGGTGGGGAGCGACGCCGGACGGAGATTGCCCGTTGTTTGGCGATAGAACCTCGTTTTATTATGTTGGATGAGCCTTTTGCCGGAGTCGATCCGATTGCCGTGCAGGATATTCAGGATATTGTTTGGAAATTGAAGGATAAAGACATCGGAGTGCTGATTACCGACCACAATGTTAATGAAACTTTGAGTATCACCGATCGGGCTTATTTGCTGTTTGAAGGACAGATTCTGTATCAGGGTACTTCGCAGGAATTGGCGGACAATCCGGTGGTGAGGGAGAAGTATCTGGGACGTGATTTTGAATTGAAGAAAAAATCCAGGCTGTAAAAACCTGCGTAACACATGAAATTTTATCAATATCATTCGCTTAAAAAATATAATACATTCGGCTTGGATGTTTATGCAAAGTACTTTGTAGAGTATAGTTCCAAGGATGAATTGTCTGATATCTTAAATCAGGAAGTAGTACACAAAAACCCGCTGTTGGTCGTAGGGCAGGGGAGTAACTTGCTTTTCCTGAGCGATTTTGAGGGTGTGGTTATTCATTCCGCTTTAAAAGGCATTACATTGATTGAGGAATCTGAAGATTCTGTTGTGTTGGAAGTAGGTTCGGGTGTGGTGTGGGATGACTTGGTGGAGCATTGCGTACAGCACGGCTGGCACGGCATTGAAAATCTTTCTTTGATACCCGGAGAAGTGGGTGCATCTGCCATACAAAACATCGGGGCTTACGGCGTAGAAATAAAAGATGTGCTGCAAAAGGTAAAAGCTGTACGAATTGCTGATGGTAAAACGAAAATTTTCGATCGTGAAGCTTGTCATTACGGTTATCGCCAAAGTGTTTTTAAAAAAGAACTAAAGGGACAGTACATCATACTTTCCATCGTCATCAAACTAAGTAAAATACCGGTTTTTAATCTGACTTATCACCACTTGGAAAAAGAGATGTTGAGTCGTGGAGAGATTAATCTTAGGCATGTGAGGGATACCATTATTGCAATCAGGGAATCGAAATTACCAAATCCTGAAGAGATTGGCAATGCCGGAAGTTTTTTCATGAATCCGATAGTAAATCGTAAAAAGTTTGAGGATTTACGTTCTGCGTACCCCAAAATGCCGCATTATTTCATCAGCGAGACAGAAGAAAAAATATCAGCGGCGTGGCTGATCGATCAATGCGGATGGAAAGGCAAAAGGGTAGGCAATGCAGGTGTTTATGCCCATCAAGCCTTGGTGTTGGTGAATTATGGCAATGCCACAGGACAGGAAATTGCCGATTTAGCCTATCAGATCCAAGCTGATGTGGATGCTAAATTTGGCATCAAACTGATACCTGAAGTGAATTTCATCAGCTGAAAAGTTATTGACCTGATCAGATGCTTATTCATCTTTATTTGATACCCCGTTCATTCAATACTTGTTGAATTTTTCTGGCATTGCGCATATGTTCTGCACCGGTTTTGGCAAAAGCGTGACCGCCATTGAGCGAGGCATCGGCTGCCATAAACAAATAATCATGCTTGGCGTAATTTAAAACTGCATCTATGCAGATTGTTGAGGGCGTGCGGATTGGTCCGGGAGGTAAACCCGGATACATATAAGTGTTATAAGGAGAATCGACTTTCAAATGCTTGTTTAAAATTCTTTGTAAGCTGAAATCACCTACTGCATATTTGACGGTTGGACAAGCCTGCAAAGGCATTTTCTTTTTTAATCTGTTGATGTACAAGCCCGCTATAATAGGATATTCACTTTGTTTATTGGTTTCTTCTTGAATAATAGATGCCAAAATAATCACCTCTTCCTGAGTCATTGGTATGGCAGCTGCCTTTTCTTTCCTTGCAGATGACCAAAAATGATCGTATTCCCTCTTCATCCTTTTGAATAAATTTTCGGCTCCGGTATTCCAGAAAACTTCATAAGTATTCGGAATAAAGAGTGATATGACAGTTGCGGGTGTTACATCGTATGCTTTCAGAAATTCCGCATCATTCATCAAAGTAATTAAACTCACTGAGTCAGCCATAATTTGTGTAGCTATCCTGCCGGCTAATTGTTCTTTGGTACGCACACTATTGAACTGTAATTTTACAGGATCTTGCTGCCCACTGCGTAACTTTCTGATCAGCATTACGTTCGACATCTTGTTTTCAAGCGCATACCTGCCGGGCTTTAAAGCCTGCGTATATTTGAGTTGCTTGGCTACCTGCATAAATGTAAAGCGATTTGACAAGACGGCTTTACTTTCAATTTGCTGCAACACATCTTCAAAACTATCTGTATCACGTATGTAGAGATAGGTTTCATCTTCTACCTCTTGGATGTTGGGAGCATAAAAAATATAATAATATGTGCCGGAACCTATCAGTAAAACTCCTGACAATAAAAAAATAATAATAAAAGAAAGTTTCTTTTTAATATATGAATTGGTCTTCATTGCTTGAGAAAGTGAGCTTGAATATGAAGCAGACAACGCTGTAAGAAATTGTTTTTACAAATTATTGTCTGCTTTCATTTGAATAATTAAAAATTCTTTATATATTTGCACCCGCAAAAGGCAAATGGAAGTGTGGGTGAGTGGCTGAAACCAACAGTTTGCTAAACTGTCGTACGGGCAACCGTACCGCGAGTTCGAATCTCGCCGCTTCCGCTCCTTTTATCATCCCTCCTTTTCCCTGCATTTTCGTTTACTTCAATAAAGATTTCACTTGTTCATATACATTCTGACCCGTAAATCCTAATTTTTCATCTAAAATTTGATAGGGGGCAGAAAATCCAAAGGATTCTAATCCGAATACTTTACCATTACAACCTACTAAACTTTCTAAATTGACGGGTAATCCGGCAGTTAGACCAAAAATTTTCACACCTTCGGGTAATACACTCTTTTGATAGGCTTCACTTTGCTGACGGAAAACGCCTTCTGAAGGAACAGATACCAAACGGATTTTGATGCCGTCTTTGCGTAACAAATCAGCACCTTCATATAAAGTAGCTACTTCAGATCCTGATGCTAATAAAATTACATCTGGATTACCATCACATTCAACCACATAAGCTCCCTTGTGAGCTTGTTGAGCTTCTTCTTTGCGATTGCTTTTTGCCGGTAAATCCTTGATGTTCTGACGTGATAAAATCAGTCCCGTAGGTGTCTTGGTATTCTCCATTGCCATCTGCCACGCTACCGTTGTTTCTTCTACATCAGCAGGTCGCAGCACCAACATAGAGCTGTTCCCACTGTGGTTTTTCAATTTTTCCATCAATCGGATTTGGGCTTCTTGCTCAACGGGCTCGTGGGTCGGACCGTCTTCTCCAACGCGGAAGGCATCGTGCGTCCAAATAAACTTCACAGGCTGTTCCATCAATGCTGCCATCCGTATTGCAGGTTTCATGTAATCAGAAAAGACGAAGAAAGTGGCACATGCCGGAATTACACCTCCGTGCAGACTCATACCTATGCTCAGACAAGCCATGGTCAGTTCGGAAACACCCGCTTGTAGGAAAGCACCTGTAAAGTCCCCTTTTTGGAAAGCAGTCGTTTTTTTCAGAAAACCATCTGTCTTATCCGAGTTGGATAAATCGGCAGAAGCCACAATCATATTTTCAACCTGAACGGCTAATTCAGATAGTACAGTGGCAGAAGCGCCGCGTGTGGACTGATTGGCTTTTTGTACAACAGCATCCCAGTTTACAAGAGCTTCTCCGGAGAAAAATAAAGCTAATTTTTCTGCTAATGCCGGATTGGCAGCAGCCCAAGCTTTTTCTGTTTCGTATTTTTCTGCCATAATGACTGCCAATTCTTCTTCGCGTTTGGCATATAAAGCCCGTGTTTCTTCAAAGATTACAAATGGATCATCAGGGTTTCCACCCAAATTTTTGATACTTTCTTCGAAAGA
>CAZOUH010000128.1:0-4324 GCA_964582935.1 uncultured Paludibacter sp. | reverse complement strand
TTTTTTGAGCGAAGCAGGCGTAGTCTTGATTTTTGGGTACTTTTTTATCAAGAAAAAAGTACAGAGTAAAATAATACCATGTCATGCACGTCATTCCGACATCGCCGCAGGCGAGGGAGGAATCTCCTGAATTGTCGGTGAATGATGATTAGAAAGTAAATTGTAAGTAGTAAATTGTAAATAACTCTTACTCTACCATATTATGAAAACAATTCTGTACATCTTCATCCTCTTCAATCTTATCCAATAACTTTTGTACTTGTGCTTTTTGCTCTTCGTCTAAGGTTTTCATATCATTGGGAATACGCTCGAATTCTGCGGAGTGTATTTCAAACTCGTTCTCTTCCAAGTGTTTTTGAATAGAAGAATAGGATGTGAATTCTCCATACAGGACGATGTCTCCATCTTCTTCTTCTACTTCATCAACTCCGTAGTCGATAAGCTCTAACTCTAAATCTTCCAAAGAAACACCATCTTTCATAGAAATTTTAAACACACATTTATGATCGAATAAGAATTCTAATGAGCCGGTGGTACCTAATGACCCGCCATAACGATTGAAATAACTGCGGATATTGGCTACTGTCCGGGTAGGGTTATCGGTGGCTGTTTCTACAACGATGGCTATGCCGAACGGACCGTAACCTTCATACACCATTTCTTTATAATCAGCTACATCCTTTTGGGTGGCTTTTTTGATTGCCCTTTCCACATTGTCTTTGGGCATATTTTCTTTCTTCGCCTGTTGTATCAACACGCGCAGGCGTGGATTGGTGTCGGCTTCCGGTCCACCTTCTTTGACGGCTATGGTGATTTGCTTGCCCAATTTAGTGAAAACCTTAGCCATATTGCCCCAACGTTTTAGTTTGGTGGCTTTTCTATATTCAAATGCTCTTCCCATGGTGTATATGTATTATATGAAACGTTGAAAGAATTTCCCCTAATATAAGTACTATGCTTACATAAAAAAATAAATGTGCAAATTAAATGAATAATCGGCACATTTATTTTGAAGTATTTTTGTTTTAAGCGTTTTTTGCTTTCTGTACAATGGCACTGAATGCTTCCGGATGATTCATAGCCAAATCGGCTAATACCTTACGGTTGATGGCAATACCCGATTTGTTGAGAGCACCCATCAGTTTTGAATAAGAATATCCTTCTAAACGTGCGGCAGCATTGATGCGCTGAATCCACAAAGAGCGGAAATTACGTTTTTTGGTTTTGCGGTCGCGATACGCGTATTGCAAACCTTTTTCCCAAGTATTCTTGGCTACCGTCCAAACGTTTTTGCGGGCACCCACATAGCCCCTTGTGAGTTTTAAAATGTTTTTTCTTCTTTTACGTGAAGCAACGTGATTTACTGATCTTGACATGATTGAAAATGATTAATGATTGTCAGCGCTCCTGTTGAGGAAGTCTTAAAGCTGATCACTCTGTTTTTTTACTGAAAAATGATTTAAAAATGAATTAAACAAAATTACAGACAAAGCATGTGCTTCACGTTTTTCTCGTCACTCTTGGCTACTAAGCCGGTGTGTGTCAAATTACGCTTTTGCTTTTTTGTCTTTTTCGTCAAAATGTGACTTTTAAATGCATGTTTTCTTTTAATTTTACCTGTTCCGGTAAGGGTAAACCTTTTTTTGGCACCGGAGTTAGTCTTCATTTTTGGCATTTGTTATCTGTTTTATATATATGAATAATATTAAGCTTTTCCTTTTTTAGGAGCGATGGTAATAATCATGCGCTTTCCTTCAACTTGTGGGAGCTGTTCGGGCTTTCCCAATTCATCCAACTCTTGAGCAAATCGTGCCAACAGCATTTCACCCTGATCTTTGAAGAGGATGGAGCGTCCTTTAAAGAACACATAAGCCTTTACTTTAAATCCATCTTTCAAGAATTCTTTGGCATGTTTCAGCTTGAAATTAAAATCATGATCATCAGTTTGCGGTCCGAAACGAATTTCCTTTACTACAATTTTGGTAGCATTCGCTTTTCTTTCTTTTTCCCGTTTCTTTTGTTGGTAGAGAAATTTCTGATAATCAACAACTCTACATACAGGAGGATCGGCTTTGGGTGAAATTTCAACCAAGTCTAACTCTAATGAATCTGCGATTTTCATTGCATTTTCATAGGAATAGACACCGGTTTCAACATTATCCCCGACCAATCTGACTTCCGACACACCCCTTATTTTTTCGTTGATGCGATGCGGATCTTCCTTTACGTACGGTCTTCTACCTCTGACAGTGAATTGTTTAGCTATTGTTTGTTTCCTCCTTAATTATGAAATAAATAATGATTTTAATTTTAACTTTTGAGCGCGCAAATATACGAAAATATTTTTAAATACCATGAATAGGTCTGTCAAAAATTTATTATTTACTTGATATTGCGTTATAATACGATTATTCAGCATGGAACGTGGCTGCATGAGGAATCTTGTTTAATTTTAATGGATAGCTGTGTAAATTGAATTTTATGCCGTAAATTTGCAGGAAATGTTTTACAATCATGCAAAAAATAAATAACAGATTAGCTCATTTGCGCAATATGATGCGCGTACACAACTTGAGTGCTTACATTGTCCCCGGTACAGATCCTCATGCGGGAGAGTATATTGCCGATCATTGGAAAGAAAGAGACTGGATCAGCGGATTCGACGGTTCTGCCGGTACTGTGGCGGTTACACTTGAAAAAGCCGGCGTTTGGGTTGACTCCCGCTATTATTTGCAAGCGGATGAACAGTTGCAAGGTACAGCTTACGAAACCATGAAGATGGGTTTGCCGAATGTGCCTGATATCATAGCCTGGCTAAAGCATCAATTAAAATCGGGAGACCAAGTCGGTGTGAATCCGGAAATGTTTTCTGTCAACGCTTTTGCTGCTATGAAAGAGGCTTTGGGAAGAAAGGATATCAATTTGGTGCAGTTAGATTTAATACGCGAAATATGGTTGGATAGACCGGCTGTGCCTGAAAATCCGATTTTCATTTTTGATGAAAAGCTTTCCGGGAAATCATCTTTGGAAAAAATAGATGCATTGAGGCAGATGATGAAAAATGCACAAGCTGATGTGTTTGTTACCAATACCTTGGATGAAATTGCCTGGCTGTTTAACATACGCGGTAGCGATGTGGATTACAATCCCGTCGCTATAGCGTATGCGTCAGTCAGTGGGCAGGAAGCCATATTGTATATATCGCAGGAGAAAATAAGAGATGAGGTGAGGCGGTATTTGGATACGCAATCTATCATCATTAAAGATTATTCGGCTATATATGAGGATTTAGCCTCTTTTCCTGATGATAAAAAAGTCCTGTTTGACGGAGCAAAATTAAACCGGTCTTTGTTTGAATGTATCCCTTCAGCATGTAGCACCATTGCCATGCCTTCGCCGGTTGCACAAATGAAAAGCATCAAAAACGAGACAGAGCTTGCAGGTGTGCGAAAGGCAATGATTAAAGATGGCGTGGCACTTACTCGCTTTTTTATTTGGTTGGAAGAAAATGTGGGTTCAGGCAAGTTGACGGAACTGTCTATCACCGATAAACTCCATGATTTCAGGGCTGAACAGACAGATTTCTACGGAGAAAGTTTTGCTACCATTGCCGGTTATGCCGGACATGGGGCTATTGTGCATTACAAAGCTGATGAGAAGAGCGATGCGACTATATTGCCTGGAGGTATTTTGTTATTGGATTCGGGAGCGCAGTTTTTACATGGCACGACCGACATTACGCGTACAGTTGCTTTGGGGGTGCCTACGCTGCAACAAAAGGCTGACTATACGTTGGTGTTGAAAGGACATATCGGATTAGCTACTGCTAAATTCCCGGTGGGTACAAGGGGATCGCAATTGGATGTGTTGGCACGCCAAGCGATGTGGGACAAAGGTTTGAATTACGGTCACGGTACCGGTCACGGCGTTGGGCATTTTTTGAATGTGCATGAAGGTCCGCAAAATATTCGCATGGATGAGAATCCGACCATCTTGCAGCCGGGCATGATCATTTCCAATGAGCCGGGCTTGTATCGTACCCATGAATATGGTATTCGGATTGAGAATCTGATTCTTGTGGTGGCAGGTACGCAGACTGAATTTGGAAGTTTTTTGAAATTTGAAACCCTGACTTATTTTCCAATAAGCACGAATTTGATTGAGAAGGACTTACTGACAACTGAAGAAATAAATTGGTTGAATGTTTATCATCAAACTGTGTATGACAAGCTTGCTCCGCATTTGCGTGATGCAGAGCGGTTGTGGCTACAAGAGAAAACGAAGGCTATTTAAAGAACCCCTCATAACTCAGGTCTTCATCTAA
>CAZOUH010000127.1:0-4360 GCA_964582935.1 uncultured Paludibacter sp. | reverse complement strand
GAATATAATCAGGATAAAATAGCAGCTTACCAAACTTTATATACCTGTTTGGAAACCGTTGCCAAGTTGATGGCACCCATTGCTCCTTTTTATGCTGATCGCTTATTTTTAGATCTAAATGCAGTCAGTGGGAAAGATAAATCTGAGTCGGTACATTTAGCACAATTCCCGACATGCAATGAAGAAGTCATTGATACGCATTTAGAATCCTGCATGCAGTTAGCCCAACAAATTTCCTCCATGATTTTATCCGCTCGTAAAAAATCGGATAAAAAAGTTCGCCAGCCGCTTTCAAAAGCTGTCGTTCCCGCTCCCGATGAGACCACCTACAAGCAAATACTTTATATTGCAGACATCATCAAGACTGAAGTCAACATCAAAGCATTGGAGGTTTTACCGGCTGATGCAGATATGGAAGGTTTGGTAAAAAAAGTCAAGCCCAATTTCAAAACTTTGGGGAAGAAATACGGTAAACTGATGAAAATCATTGCTGCCGCAGTCGATCAATTCGGTAAAGCAGAAATTAACGCCATTGAAAAGTCCGGCAGATACGACTTTATGATAGGGGATGAGCCAATTGAAATATTGGCGGATGATGTAGAGATTTTTACAGAAGATATGCCCGGATGGTTGGTTACTAATGACGGAAAACTAACTGTTGCATTGGATATTACGGTTACGGACGACTTGCTTCGTGAAGGAATCGCCCGCGAATTGGTCAACCGCATCCAGAATTTGCGTAAATCTTCAGGGTTTGAAATTACGGACAGGATCAAAATCAAGATAGTTGAAAATGAAGCAATCAATGAGACTATAGCTAATTTCGGTGAATATATTGCCTCTCAAACTTTAGCATCTTCCATTCAATTGGTTGATTCAATCAATCCTTCTGTTGAACTCGATTTCGAGGATTATGTGGTCAATATTAACATTGAGAGAATTTGATGTATCAAGTTGTCGGTTAAGGCATTCAGTATATGTTGATGTGTGTTGAACCTCAAAAAATAAATGTATAAATGGGTTTCCTGTCTTCATTTCTTCTTTTTCTATTTTTCATCGCAATTTTTATTGTGTTAGCCGTTATCGGATTTTTACGTTCAATTTTCAGAGCCGGAAGAAGAGGCAATCCTTTTGAACGGCGCGAAGATCATACTCACAAAGAACAAAGTGCACATCACCCTAACCGGTCCCGTCAGCAATCAAAAAAAATCATCAAACAAAACGAGGGGGAATATGTTGATTTTGAAGAAATTGAATGAAGCTATTTCAAAAGCACACAGGTAACACGGATTTTACAGATTAAACGGATAAATGTTATAATATTTTTTGTATATCTGTGATTATCAGTGCATATCAAATCTGATTTTATCCGTTTTATCAGTATTGTCGGTGTGCTGATTGACATTCGAGACAGCTTCTTTACAGCACAAATTCCACTTCTTTGAAATAAAATGCCAAACGTTTTTTTTCGGTGTCTTCTAATATCAATTTTCCATCGGTATCAATTTGAAGAATACGTGCGCAAAAGGTAAAATTGGACGATTTGAATGGGTGATATCCGGTGTTTCTGAAAAGATGCTGCTTGTATTGTTGTCTGATATCATCCGAACTAAGCTTGCCAATCTCCAAGATAGAAGACTTTATATCAACCAACAGCCTGTTTAAGTCAAATGTTTGCTGCGTGATGTGCCGGAGCGATGTTGGATTGGGGGCTTCGGAAGTAAATACTTCTTGGTTGATATTTAACCCGATGCCGCAAATAGAGGTTTGGATGTTTCTGCCTTGCAAGGTATTTTCTATCAAGATACCGCCAATCTTTTGGTTTTTCCAGTAAATATCATTGGGCCATTTGATGGTAAAATATTGGACATTTTCCTCATCTGTCAGGGCATGCAAAACGTACAAAATCCCTAAAGATACCATTTGTGATATCAAAAAAAACTCAGAAGCAGCTATTTGCTGAGGACGTAGCAATATGGAAAATAGTAAATTTTTACCTTTTGCCGACTCCCAAGCATTGCTGCCTTGTCCCTTTCCGGCAGATTGGAAATCAGTGTGAACAACAAAACCCTGCGGTAAGACTTTATCCCGTAGCATCTCCTTCAACAACTCATTGGTTGACCCTGTTTCAGCCGTATAAAAATAATTTACATCCATTGCATCAAAATCTGTTAATAGGGATCGACATCACAACTGATTCTCACACTTTTAAATGCTACTTGCGCATTCAAATCCGACAAGATATCCAACAAGGTCCCTCGTGCAGCTTGCACCGATGCAGCTGTCTCAAATTTAAACAGAATTTGTCTGATGAATTGATTTTGTACCCGTGCGATGGCGGGAACGACCGGTCCCAATACCCTGTTTCCAAAAGCTGTTCTCAATGTGGTTGTCAATTCATGGGCTGCCCGTTCAATGGTTTTGAAATCTTTGTGCTTCAGCGTAATTTGTATCATCCGGTAGAAAGGTGGATATTTAAACAATTGCCTTTCTTGTATTTGCAAATTAAACATGGCCTGATAATCATGGTGCAGCACTTGAGTGATGACCGGATGCTCAGGCGAATAAGTTTGAATGACGACCAAACCTTTTTTATATTTTCTTCCTGCTCGACCACTGACTTGTTCCATCAATTGAAAAGCCCTTTCATGCGATCTGAAATCGGGGAAATTGAACAGATTATCTGCATTCAGAATACCTACCAAGCTTACTTTTTCAAAATCAAGTCCTTTGGTAACCATCTGAGTGCCAATTAAAATATCAACCTGCTGATGCTCCATGGCTGAAATAATCTGCGCATAACCCCTTTTTGAACGGGTTGTATCTAAGTCCATACGCATAACCCGCGCTTCCGGAAAGAGTCGTTTTATTTCTTCTTCGATCTTTTCAGTGCCAAAGCCGCGCGTTTGAAATCCCGGGGTTTTACAAGACGGACACACTTGCGGCAGACGCTCCACATACCCACAATAATGACAGTTGAGGGTGTTTGCAGCAGCGTGCAAAGTCAAACTGACATCACAATTTTTACACTTAGGGATGTGTGCACATGCTTTACATTCCACAAAAGGCGCATATCCCCTTCGGTTTTGAAATAAAATAACTTGCTCTTGTTGTTGTAATGCCAAATTAATTTTCTCAAGCAGCACATCAGAGAAATGCCCTTCGTGTTGTTTTTTTCGATAGGCCTCCTTCATATCAACCACCAATATCTCAGGCAATTGCATTTTTTCGTGTCGCTCATGCAAGTCCACCAATCCGTATTTGCCGGTTTTGGCATTGTAATAACTTTCAATGGAAGGTGTGGCAGTACCTAATAATGTTTTGGCTCCATGCAAAGATGCCAGCACGATGGCTGCATTTCTTGCATGATAGCGCGGAGCAGGATCATATTGCTTGAAACTTGGCTCATGTTCTTCATCTACAATGATTAACCCCAGCTCCCTAAACGGAAGAAAGATGGAAGATCGCACCCCTAATATCACCTCATAAGATTGGTCGTGTAGCACATTATTCCATATTTCAACCCTCTCTGCATCAGAGAATTTTGAGTGATAAACCCCTAATTGATTGCCAAATACTCGTCTCAAACGGGTAGTCAACTGAGCAGTCAGCGCAATTTCAGGTGCCAGGTACAGCACCTGCTTTCCCTCTGCTAATACCTTTTCTATCAGATGAATATATATTTCAGTCTTACCGGAAGATGTAACGCCATGCAATAACACCACTTGCTTATCCTTGAACTGGTCTTCAATTTCAAGCATAGCCTTTTGTTGCAAGTCATTCAGCGGATAAGCCTCTTCTCGTGCTGCATCCGACTCTTTTAAACGCCCGACTTCCTGTTGAAAAACTTCCAATATTCCTTTATCAGCCAGACCTTTGAGGGCAGAAGGGCTGAGTCCTTTTCCCTTTGATAACAGTTTCTTTTTAGAAACCGGACGAATACTTTTAGTCCTTGTAAATTCCGAAATCTCCAAATAGTGCATGAGTAGCTGCAACTGTTTGGGTGCTTTCAGAAGCTTATTCATCCATTGCAGCAACTCCGTTTCATTTGTCAATGAAGCTGAAAGTTGGATGTAAGTCTCAATTTTAGGCTTGTATTGATCCAATTTGAAACCGGAAGGAACCGCAGCCTGATAGACTTCGCCCGGATGGGCAATATAATATTCACAGATCCATTCCCACAAGCGATATTGAGGATCTCTCAACACAGGCTCTTTATCCGGCAAGCTCAAAATTGCCTTCGGTTGGTAATGTTCCGGTTTGTTTTCATGTATCAAAGCGATGATGCCCGTATAAATTCTTTTAGAACCAAAAGATACGACAGCACGCATACCGACACGCACAGTCTCTTGCCATTCAG
>CAZOUH010000126.1:2042-4389 GCA_964582935.1 uncultured Paludibacter sp. | reverse complement strand
TCTTTTTTATTTCCCTCCTTTCACCAAACAAATGCTTGGTTTCATTAAGCCGGTTTTGTCACCCTCTGAAGATATCAATAAATCTCCGTTGGGATAGAAAGATAAGCCTTCGGGTTTGTGATAAATTTCTTCCGATAAAGGGATGACATTAACTAATTTTTTTTCTTTGTAAATGGCTATGAATCTGTCGGATGCCGAAAGAATGTACATTTCTTTTGTTGTTGGATGAATGGCGATTGCCGATGGATTGAACAGCAATTTTGAAATGCCTGTCTCCGGATAATGTTGCTTGATGAAATTTGACAACTCAATAATATCAATTTCCAAATAGGGTTGAACATGATTTAATGCATTGACATCTACGCTGTAAACCACACGTTTTGATTCTAAGTCATTGATTAAAGCATCTTTGCAAGCAACATATAAACTACCGTCATGCAAACAAAGTCCTTCAATATTCAATGAATTCAGTTGAAGCATGGTCTCCGATATTTTTGTTTTGTTTTTCAAATCGTATATGAACAGGTTTCCGTCACTCCTAAGCACATAGATTATATTACCCTGAATGGCTAAATCTTCAAAATCACCTATATCCGTAAACCGATAGGCATTTGAAATTTGTTGTTTGACCAAGTGATATTCGAATATTGACCCGATTTCATCTTGGATACAATACACGATATTGGGATCTGAACTCAATGCAATTCCCGATATCTCTTGCAGCAAATCCGGCATTTCATATACTTTGTCAGGCTTGTGAAATTTATACCTTGCAGCCTGATAGGTTTTGTTTTTTTCTAAAAGCTTGAAATCAATGCTTGGTGATAGACTCATTGGCTTTGTTTTCAGCGCTTTACCCTCGTTTGTGAAATACAGATGCTGCTCAATGCCATCTTTCTGAATGGTAACTTTCAGGTGTGTTTCATCTTGCGTCCTGACTTGCATAACATGTCCAAGATGCCATCCCGGGTGTTTTTTCAGCAATCTTTGTTTGATTGTTTTCTCCGGAAAATCTTTTTTATCAAGACCGTATTCAACATACAACAAGGTATCAGCTTTGATACCAATTCTGTAAGGCTTGTCATCACACAAAAAATCAATGCGGACATAATCATTGGTAATCCGCTTCATATTTAGTTGTTCGGGATGATGACACTGTTCATGAATGATGGACAGGTAATGCTTTGGAATGGCTTCCGCCTGCTTGGCTCCATGGGTCTGACCGATACTTAGTAATACGTTCAGGCTTAGTATGAAAGATATGAATATTTTCATTTTATATTTTTTTGTAAGTAAGACATCCATGTTAAGATTTAGATTATTTCTTAGCGGGTACAAATTGAATTTCTTTTACTTCAATCTCAACCGGTTGGAACAGATCATTATCTACTTCTCCAATTAAGATGAGTTCTGTTTTTTCGTTGAAAGGGCGCTCCGGGAGTCGTTTTTTACTGATTTCAACTTGTATGGTTCCCGTTTGATCCCTGAACTCATAGGTGTCGGCATTGATTTGTTTGATGATATATCCTTGCACTTTCACCAAAGCGTCTGTGCGATCAAGGCGTGAGGCATTGGCTAAAATTTCTTTTACCGTGTATAATTTGACCTTTGATCCCTCTCCTTGAAATTGACCGTAAACTACGATACTGCTGATTGTTAATAAAGAAACCAACAAAATTTTTTGCATGAATTGAATCTGTTTCATAATTGCTTGTAAATTAAAAATACCCTTACTCTGTCTTGGATTTTCAGGATGCTCCATTGTATTCATCAATATGAATAGGACACAAAGGTAGGAAGCGAATCTGTAGAAATTTGGGAGAATCAACCCAAAGGGAAAGAAATTTTAAGAGTATGGATGTTTTCTTTTACTGTATAGGATATATCGAATTTATTGACTTCGCATATTTGCTTGATGATTGCCAGACCTAATCCCAAATTACCGGTTTTTCCTATGGTAAAACGTTCAAAAAACTCTTCAGGATTACCTTCAATTGATACTCCCGTATTTTCTATGATGAGTACTTGAGGAGTAAGAAAAATTGAAATAAAACCCTGCTGTATGTTGTGTTTGATGGCATTCTTAAGTAAATTGTTTACCATTATTTCAGCCAATCCGGCATCCATGTTTACAATACAAGTCCCAAGGGTTTTGCGCACTTCAATGTCCCGTATGTCAATAATTTCTTGAAAAAGAGACAAGGCATTATGCATTGTATCTGCCAAATCTAATTGAACATGTCGGTTGTATTCTAAATTCCCGATTTTGCTGAGCAACAACAAAGATTTCTGAGCTTTTGAAAGTTTGGAAGCAGCATTGACAATGGGTTGCAGATGTTCAAGTTGT
>CAZOUH010000126.1:0-1942 GCA_964582935.1 uncultured Paludibacter sp. | reverse complement strand
AAAGGTGACCACAGTCTGACGGAAATGGTGTTGACAATCAGCAATAAAAACAAAGAAATCAATATAAATAATCCCAACATCATCAGCAAGGTGCCTTCAAAAATATCATCGTTGCCGGGCAACAATTGTTGCAGCACGATGGTAAAATCCTTATCTTCATGATTGATGGTAAAAAGCAATTTACGATACGGAATCATCTCATTGTCTTTTTCTTCCAAAATCAAGGTGTCTTTAAAAACAGGTTGTTCTAATTTTAAATTTTCGATGATGTCCTCCACCTTATGAAATTCAGGCAAGTCATTGAATTTTGTGTGATAATCTACCAAACGCTGCATCTCATAAGTCAGATGTTCATCAGTCTCCTCATACACAATGTATTTGATGATATAGAAAGAAAACACACTGCCGACCAATAAAACCGGGATCAGCCACAGGAAAGTTTCTAAATAAGTCCGCTTGATTAATTTCATCGGTGATTGGTTTTAAGATTTATTGCATCAAGATATATCAAGTTTGTAGCCTATGCCATACACTGCTTTGATGGGGTCCGTTACCTGCAATGCAGTGATTTTCTTTCGGAGATTTTTGATGTGCGAATAGATAAAATCGAAAGAATCTGCCAAATCCATATTGTCTCCCCAGATATGCTCAGCAAGACTCTCTTTGGTGATTACCCGGTTCGGATTGGAAAAGAAAAAAAGCAGAATACTGTATTCACTTTTCGTCAATTCTATTTTTGTATCTTTTACGAATACTTCCCGACTGTCGGTTTTTAGAGTGATATCTCCG
This sequence comes from uncultured Paludibacter sp., assembly GCA_964582935.1. GTDB lineage: Bacteria > Bacteroidota > Bacteroidia > Bacteroidales > Paludibacteraceae > Paludibacter. Next base: position 1,153 of record CAZOUH010000126.1, on the reverse strand, counting down.
AAGGATAAGCTTTCGGTCCCCGAAAAATTGCGCCTGCGAATCAATGCTTTCACGCGGGCAATCAATTCAGCCATATCAAAAGGTTTGGTGATGTAATCATCCGCACCTAACTCCAAGCCTTCTATTTTATTGTCCAATGAATCTCGTGCAGAAACAACAATAACGCCGGTGTTTGGATTTATTTTCTTCAATTCCCTAATGATTTCTAATCCCGATCCACCCGGTAAATTAATATCCACAATTACCATATCATATTCATACACATATACTTTATCATATGCTGTAGTGAAATCAGCAGCTGTTTCACAAGTGTATTGTTCGCTGCGCAAGGCAGCAGCAATGGCATGTAGCAAAGTTGGGTTGTCTTCGACAATCAATATCTTCATGTATTAATTTTTATTTGTATTGAAAAAGTTCTACAAAATAAGCAAGAAATTTTGGATAATTTTTGGAGATGTGGTTTTCTTTGGTTTTTAATTATATTTGCAGCTTCATCTATACACAAAAAACAATGCTCAAACACATTCTCTTTATAGGTTTTGGTGGTTTTATCGGCAGCGTTTTGCGTTATTTTGTATCTAAACTCAATAATTATTGGGCTGTGCTGTCAATCCCTGTGGGCACTTTGCTTGTCAATATAATCGGTAGCTTTTTGATAGGCTTGATTTCGGCTTATGCCTTGAAAACCGGAAATGTATCACAGGAGATGAAGTTGTTCTTGATTACCGGTTTAATGGGTGGTTTCACTACCTTTTCTGCTTTCTCCAATGAAAATGTAATCATGATGCAGAACGGACAGTTTGTTGCTGTGGCTTTATACACGGGACTGAGCGTGTTCTTAGCATTTTTAGCTGCACTTTTGGGATATATCTTAATAAAGTAATACCAAAATTTATGAGAAAAAATTTTTTATGTCCATTACGCATTAAAGAAAACTACGATTTTTTTATCTGTTTATCGAAAGGAGTCGGACAGATTATGTTGCAAGAAAATGCAATCACAGGCTTGCTTTTTCTCTTGGGCATATTTTTAACTTCTTGGGTAATGGGTTTGGCGGCGCTTTTAGCTGCTGCGGTTGGAACACTCACTGCTTTTGTGCTCAAATTTGATAAAGAGCGTACCAAACAGGGACTCTATGGTTTTAGTGCCGCTT
>CAZOUH010000125.1:0-4402 GCA_964582935.1 uncultured Paludibacter sp. | reverse complement strand
CCAAATAATCATCACCTATAAATCATTAATTTATGTCTCCGGTTAGAAACATTAAAAACAAAGTAAAAAGAGTCATGCAATCAAACGGCAACGGTCACGTTTGGCAATTTTCGAGGGTTGGGGGAGTTAATCGTGTTAACTTGTTGTCCGGTGCCGATTTGCTGGCACTTGATCAGTTGGATCAAAAGCTATGGGCAGCTTTAAGTTGCCCTGTCGATGGACTTGAGATTGATCCACAAACTTTGCAATTGATAGATACCGACAACGACAAACGCATCCGAGTTCCTGAAGTGATAGCGGCAGTAAAATGGATTACTTCTGTCATCAAAAATCCTGATGATTTAATAAACGAGCAATCAGAATTACCTCTGTCAGCCATTAACAACCAAACAGAAGAAGGAAAAATTTTATTGGCTTCGGCTAAACAGATCCTGAAAAATCTTGGCAAGACTAAAAATACAACCATTTCTGTACAAGATACTTCAAACTTATCCGGTATTTTTGCCGAGACACAATTTAACGGCGATGGCATCATTACAGAAAAATCCACCGGCGATGAATCGTTGAAAAAAATCATTGCACAAATCATTTCAACTGTTGGTTCATCTTTAGATCGCAGTGGAGACCAAGGAGTTTCAGCCGATCAGGTTACAGATTTCTACAAACAGTGCGAGGAGTATTCCCATTGGTATCAATTAGCAGAAGATGATCAGGAAAATATCCTGCCTTTCAAAGATAAGACTGCTGATGCAGTGGCTGCCTTTCAAGCTGTTGAGTCCAAAGTGAATGATTACTTTTTACGCTGTCGTTTATCTGAATATGATCCTGCATCAGAGGAGGTGTTTGGACTGCTCAAGTCTCAGTATGAGGCTTTTAGTGCCAAGGAGCTTTCAGTTGGTATAGAAGAGATGACCGCTTTGCCTATAGCCAAAATGAATGAGAAGAAATCACTTGTGCTTACTGAAGGTATCAATCCTGCTTGGGAAAATGCCGTAAAAGCTTTTTATAATTTAGTGATTTTACCTCTTTTTCCCAAAAAGACACACCTTACACAGCCTGAATGGGAGCAGATTGTGCAAAAAATGGAAGCGTACAGAAATTGGCAGTCGGCAAAAAAAGGTGTTGTGGTAGAATCTTTGGGCACCGAAGCAATTAGAACGATACTGAAAGATAATTTGCAAGAAGCTCTTCATGCTTTGATTCAAGAAGACTTGGCGCTTGAAACGGAAGTGAATAATATGTTTCAGGTTGATAAGTTGACCCGCTTCTACAGAGATATTTTTAAATTGCTGAAAAACTATGTCAATTTCAGCGATTTCTATTCCTTGCAGTCAAAAGCTGTTTTTCAAGCCGGTAGCTTGTACATCGATCAGCGTCGCTGTGACTTGTGCATCAAAGTGAATGATATGGCAAAGCATGGAAGCATGGCTGGGTTCAGTGATATATTTTTGATTTATTGCGACTGTGTTTCTCGTGCCAAGGATAAAAAAATGACTATTGTCGCTGCTTTGACAGATGGCGATAATGGAAATATGATAGTAGGACGTAATGCTGTGTTCTACGACAGGGAAGGTAATGATTGGGATGCAACGATTGTGAAAATTGTTGAGAACCCCGTGAGCATCAAGGAAGCATTTTGGTCACCCTACAAAAAGTTCGGGCGATTTGTTTCGGAACAAATTGAAAAATTTGCGGCTAAAAAGGATCAAGAGGTTATAGATAATACGACAGGAAAAATCGAGGCAACCGGAGAGAAGCTTGCTGTAAGCGAATCAGGTGCTCCGGCGACTCCCCCTGTTCCGTTCGATATAGGTAAATTCGTTGGGATTTTCGCCGCATTAAGTTTAGCTTTAGGAGCCATCGGGTCGTTTTTGATGACGACACTGACCGGATTTTTGTCCTTGAAATGGTGGCAGATGCCTTTGGCTGTTGTTGGTATTATTTTGGCGATTTCTCTCCCCTCCATGATACTTGCTTATTTGAAACTCCGTAAGCGCAACTTGGCTCCTGTACTGGATGCCAATGGCTGGGCTATCAATGCCAGTCTGGCTGTCAACATTATTTTTGGGCGTGAGCTGACCCATCTTGCCACCTTGCCGGATAACTCCAAAGTAAACATGATTGACCCATTCAAAAAGAAGCGTAATCCCGCTTTGTATGTAGTCTTGGGTCTGATTGCAGTACTTGCTGTTGCCGGAGTTGTTCTGTGGTATATGGGGATTTTGCCGACGTGGATTGAAGCAATCAAACAGCTGTTTTAAAATCTATATCCTAAATGTATGGTTAGCGGGACCTTAACACCGTAGTTAGGTGGGAATAGGCCTGCGTTGGAATAATGGCCTATTCTTGCTTCTATATTATACTGTTTTTTGTTCCCAAAAAATGTTGCCAAGCCCATGTTATCCATAAAAATAAACTGCTTACCAATATCGTAGCCGTCCAATGTCGTTTTTGAAATAAAGGACGGAGCACCAACTGTGTAGAACAGGTAAGTTTCTATACTTTGCGTATGTATGAAATTGAGTCTGAAAACCGGAAAAACCGAAAAGGTAAAGAAATTTGTTTCCGGAAAATGTCCATTGGGATTTCTGCCGGAAGTCTGCCACGCAGAAGCATTGATTCCCCAGTCTATGGCAAAGAATTTTTTGTAATACAAAATATTATATTGATAATTTATAGATAAACCTTGTTTGATGTGTACCCTGCCTGCCCAAAAGACTTTGTTTAGTGCTTTATTTACATCATAACCCAATACATTGGAAGTGTATCCGACTTGCAACCAGTGCATTTGTGATTTAGTGTTTGTTGTTTCTTTTGGTTGAGCAGACAGATTAAACGAGATAATGAAAGCAATCAGCCCGAACAGAATCAATTTTGATCTGTTCGCTGTCTCACGCATTATTGGGTTTTTCATGAAGATTTTGAATAGTTATAGATGATATCTGCAGCTCTTTTTGAAGTCCCCGGCTTTCCTAATTTATCTCTTAATTCTTTGTAGGACACAATCATTTGTGTGCGAAACTTCTCATCAAATAAAATGCGTTCAATCTCACGAGCCAAATTCTTGGTGGTAAATAGATGGGCGTATAATTCTTTTACAATTTCTTCTTCTGCTAAAATATTGACGAGTGAAATATTCTTGGTTTTAATAAATATCCGTTTTGCCAAATACGCTAAGCGACCAAGCATCACATGATAGACTACAATTTGTGGAGTCCCTATCAACGCAGTTTCCAAAGTTGCCGTTCCGGAATTGACAATTGCCAACTCAGCATGAAAGAGCAGCTGATACGGATGATGCTTGATGATGGGGTAGTTGTGTCCACCCATAAACTCATGATAAAAAGCCGTATGTACCGAATTAACACCTGATATGACTATCTGATACTCCGGATATTTTCTGGCAGCAGCAATCATTTTGGGTAAACAGGAAGAAATTTCCTGTTTTCTGCTTCCCGGCAATAAAGCTATAATGGGCTTTTCATTCAGAAAGTATTTCTTTTTGAAATAATTTGTTTCTTCGGTTTTGTCAAGTTGCGTATCAATAAAATCTATAGCTGGATTACCAACATATTGTACCTCAAAATTATGAGAGGCATAGAATTCTTTTTCAAAAGGAATGATGGTAAGCATCTGGGTCACGTCACGTTTTATTTGTTTTACCCTATACGACTTCCAAGCCCATACTGAAGGGGATATATAATAATGAACGGGGATGTTGTGTGCATGTTTTCGGACAAACTTGGCTATCCTGAGATTAAAGCTGGGGTAGTCGATCAAGATGACTGCATCAGGTTGAAATTTCATAATAGATCTCTTGCAAAGACGCAGATTTTTTATGATGGTTGGTAGTTTTTTAAAGACTGTCCAAAATCCCATATAAGCTAATTCTTTGATGTGTCTTACTGGTCTGGCTTCCCCTGCGGCACGCATTAAATCTCCACCAAAAAAATTAAATTCAGCCTCTGAATCTATTTTTTTTAATTCTTCTATTAGGGATGCTCCGTGTAAATCTCCGGACGGTTCTCCTGCAACAAGAAAGTACTTCATAAGTAGTTTATTTGAATATTATTTTTATTTATTTATTGGCTCATCCCGCCCATCCTTCCCTGTCAAGATTCCTGTAATTAATGGCTTCAGCGACATGATGGGCGCAAATTTGTTCAGAATTTTCAAGATCTGCAATGGTTCTCGATACTTTTAAAATCCTGTCAAATGCACGAGCTGACAAATTTAGTCTTTTCATGGCATTTTTCAATAATTCTGCTCCACTTTTATCTATTACAGCATACTTCTTTTGCAATTTCGTTGTCATTTGGGCATTACAATACACTCCATCTATGTTTTTAAAGCGCTCTTCCTGAATCAATCTGGCTTGTTTGACCCGCTCTCTGATTTGTTC
>CAZOUH010000124.1:0-4408 GCA_964582935.1 uncultured Paludibacter sp. | reverse complement strand
GTTCTTCGTTCTTCGTTCTTCGTTCTTCGTCAATTCGTCTTATACTCATACTTCACTCCCTTCAATTCCTCATTGGCTTGTACAATTTTATCTTTCAAATTTTCTTTGTACGCAGCTAATTTGGTTTGAAGGTTCTGGTCTGCTGCAGCTAAAATTTGAACAGCCAATAATGCAGCGTTTAGTGATGCATTGATGCCGACAGTTGCAACGGGGATGCCCGGGGGCATTTGTACGATGGCAAGCAAGGCATCCATACCCTCCAAACCTGCATTGATAGGAACCCCGATGACGGGTAGGGTAGTCATGGATGCAATCACTCCCGGCAGATGCGCTGCCATCCCTGCTGCTGCAATGATGACTTCGATGCCTCTTTCCTTAGCTTGTGTAGCAAAGCTCTCTACTTCCTTTGGAGTTCTGTGTGCCGACAAAGCATTAATTTCAAAAGGAATTTGAAATTCATCCAATAGCTTGGCAGCTTTTTCCATCACAGGCAAATCGGAAGTACTGCCCATGATGATACTGACGCGTGGTAACATTGTTTAATTTATGATTTACGATTTACGATTTACAATTTGGTAGGTGTTTTTAATTACCTAAATAGTAGATTGTCAATCGTCAATTTGTACATTAATCATCCTATCGCTGCTGCATAAGCTTCAGCCGACAATAATTTCTCTATCTGCGCGGTGTTGCTCACTTTAATTTTGATGATCCAGCCATCTCCGTATGGATCGTCGTTTACTAATTCCGGAGCATCATTCAAGGCCTCGTTGTATTCCAACACTTCGCCCGTAATCGGCATGAAAAGTTCGGATACGGTCTTTACGGCTTCAACAGAGCCGAAAACCTCGTCTTGGTTTAAGGTTTCACCTACGGTTTCAACTTCTACGAATACGATTTCACCCAATTCGTTTTGCGCATAATCTGTAATACCTACAGTTGCTGTGTCACCTTCTATACGAACCCATTCGTGCTCTTTGGTGTACTTTAATTCAGATGGAAGATTCATGATGATAATTTTAAAAAATGTTCATAATTCAGACCTTGCAAAGATAGTTTTTTTGATGAATATCTACAACGCCACCTTACACGTCAAAGGAAAATGATCTGAATAATGGACTTTGTTATTTAATTTGAAAGATTTTAATTCAAAAGAGGGATCATATAAAATATGGTCGATTCGGAATCTCAACAGCGCATCAACGAATGTCCATCCTAACCCAAAACCCTTTTCTACAAAAGCATCTTGTAAATCTCCTCTGATGGTGTTATAAGCATAAGATGAGGGAAGATCGTTGAAGTCGCCTACAACCATCACAGGGTAGGGTGATGCCTTAATTTGTTCGGAAACAATTTCGGCTTGTTTGGATCTAATCCGATAAGCTGCACCTAATTTCCGTGAGAAATGCATGGTCGTCCCTTTCAGATTATCGGTATCAAAATTATCCCTTAACCGCATTGCCATTACCTTGTCGCTCTCAGTAATTTTATTGGATTCAAGGTGACAATTAAAAACCCGGATGGTTTTTCCGTTGATATTGATGTCTGAGAAGATAGCTGTATTGTAATTAGACTCAAAATCTACCGTCTGCTTATTAGTCATAGGATACCTAGAAAAAGTAGCATTACCAAAATAAGATTTCCCCGTATTCACCTTATAATAAATATGGTGATATGGATACTTTTTGAATATCTCTTGTAAGTCTTTTTCCGTCAGATATGCATTATTGAAATGAGCAGAATATTCTTGAATACACAAGATATCCGGATCTTCTTTCAACATATGATTGATAACCGGATTGGGCGATCTTTTCGTATGTTTTTCCATCATGCCATTGGCATAAGTATTATAGGTCATCAGAGAAAAATCAGCATCTTCCAGTTGGGATTCAGGATCTTTTATATTTAATGGGATGGTGTTTTTGATGACCTGCCAGTTTAAGAGCAGTACAGACACAGAAATCAATACATACCATTTTTTCCAAAGTATCCAAAGTGCTACAAAGAAGATGTTTAAAGGAATCAAAGCCGGCAGGAGCAATGTGGCGTAAGCAGGTATCAGCCAGGTGTCGGGGCTGATGTGTGACGCAACGAAAGCCAATACCATAAGAGCCGCTGCGAATAGGTTTGCGATAATGAGCAATAATGCCAACAGTCCTTTGCCTATATTCATGAAATCCGGTTTTCTTTTTTGTGTTTTTGTATAAAAGCATGGAAAGTTCAGTAATTCCCGGGGTGGTGGACTTTTATTTTCCTTGCTCAAACAATTTCTTTTTTTCTTCTGATGTCAAACTTCCGTATCCGGATGATTTTATCTTATCGAGAATACGATCAATTTCTTTCATGCGTTTCGCTTTGTCCATATTGAACTCGGCGTCTGTCATTTTCCGATCGGATGTTTTGCTACGTTTGATTTTCAATTTTCGCGGTTTAAACAAGTCAGATATACCATCCATCAATTTGCTGAAACCCTTCGTATAATCCTTACCACGTCGCAAAGATATAACAAAAAGGTAACCGTACAAAGCTCCACCCAAGTGCGCAAGCTGTCCGCCCGCATTGTTGGAAGTGATTCCAAAAATACTGATTAAAACAGCTGCAATGGCTATATATTTGAGTTTAACCATGCCGATTAGCAAGAACCTCAATTCCATATTGGGTAATTGCATGGCGGCTGCAAGAATCATCGCCATGATGGAGCCGGAAGCACCCATCAAAATGCTGAAATGTACCTGATTAGAAAATAATGGGAAAATATTGTAGGATATTAAATAGACCAAACCTGCTGACAGTCCGCCCCAAAAATACAGTCCGTACAGTTGTTTTTGCGTAAAATGCATCAGAAATAATTTTCCGAACCAGTACAAAGCAAACATATTGAAGAGGATATGGAAAAAATCCTTGTGCAAAAACATATAGGTGATTACCGTCCAGGGTTTGTAGAGTAATTCCATCAAGTTAGACGGCATTGCCAGATAAGTGTATATGAATGTGCCATCAATATTGAAAAGCTGCATCACAATCACGAAAATCTTCAACGCAAGAAACAAGGCTACATTGATGTATATCAATCGAATGACAGCATCACCCTGTTTGTATGTAGATCTTAAATTTTCAAATAAATTCATGAGGACATTAATATAATTCTGATTTCTTCTTCCAAAATAAAATCAAAACAATTCCGAACAGCATACCTCCTAAATGGGCAAAATGTGCCACACTGTCTCCTGAAAAGTTAGCCACACCTAAGAATAATTCCAACACACCATATAAGATGACAAAGATTCTGGCTTTAATGGGTACGGGGAAAAATAGCAACATCAGTCGAACATCGGGGAAAAGCCAACCGAAAGCCAAGAGCAATCCGAAAACTGCTCCGGAAGCCCCGACTGTGACCGGAAGATTGAGGAAAAGATTTTTAAGCTCAATGATTTGAGAAGCATTGAATTGTGTCAAGCCGGAGATTCTGAAGTATTTGGTGAGGAGAGGCTGAAAGGGCAGCAGGGGAGAGCTCGAATTGGCAGCAATGGCTTCATTGAGAGCTGTTATGACTTTGTGATACTCTATTGTCCAGAAAACTTGTTGAACCAAAGCGGCACCAATTCCCGTTACAAAGTAGAAAATCAAAAAACGCTTGGGACCCCAGAAATTCTCGATAACTCCGCCGAACATATACAGGGCAAACATATTAAAAAACAAGTGACTGAAGCCGCCATGCATAAACATGTAAGTAATGAGTTGGGGGAGCCTAAATTTCTCGGAAGACCAATAATGCATTCCCAATATATCGGTTAAGTCAAAGGATGAACTCCATCTTCCCAATATTCCGGGTGATAATAAGGTGACAAGCCATAAAATAACATTGATGGCAATTAAATTTTTCACCACGGGAGGTATGGAACTCAAAAACGATGATCGGCTGTTAAGCATTTTATGATTTAATTTTTATCAAAATGAAGGACAAAAGTAAGTAAAATATCCCCAAAAACATGTTTTCTAACATAAATTTTAATTTTATAGAAATAAATGTTGTAATTTTTATGGAAATTATTTGTTTTTACAAATCAAACCATTACATTTGCTGCTTGAATAAACAATTCACATCTGTCTAATCTTATAAAATTATTCACATTATGAACAAAGCTGAATTAATTAATGCAATTGCTGCAGAAGCAGGTCTAAGCAAAGTTGACGCAAAAAAAGCATTGGATGCTACAGTTAAAGCTGTTTCTGATGCATTGGCTGCCGGTGACAAAGTAAGTTTGATTGGTTTTGGAACATTCTCTGTTGCAGAACGTAGTGCTCGTCAAGGTATCAATCCGAAAACGAAAGAACCGATTAAAATTGCTGCTAAAAAAGTAGCTAAATTTAAAGCCGGTGCTGAACTTGCTGCTGCCGTAAACTAATT
>CAZOUH010000123.1:0-4462 GCA_964582935.1 uncultured Paludibacter sp. | reverse complement strand
AGGTATTTGATTTCAGGATTCTCATGTGATTTGCGAATAAATTTATGAGAGTCTTCTGCATATATTGACTCAGCGCGTTTCATCCTGATCTCAGCATTGGTGGGGATGGGCTGACCGCCACCTCCCAAACAACCTCCCGGACAAGTCATCACCTCAATAAAAGCATAAGGCGATGTGCCGTTTTCGATTTGCTCCAATAAAGTCCGTGCATGTTTGAGTGTGTGGGCTACCGCAACTTTCAATACCGTACCATTGATGTTGATGTCGGCTTCACGTATGCCTTCCATTCCCCTTACCGCCGTTAAATTGACATCTTCCAAAGCATTGCCTGTTAGAATTTCATAAGCAGTACGTAAAGCAGCTTCCATCACGCCACCGGTAGCTCCAAAGATAACCCCGGCACCTGTCGAGGCTCCGAGTGGATTGTCAAACTCTTCTGCCGGCAGTCCTTTAAAGTCAATACCTGTCTCTTTGAACATGCGCCCCAATTCACGAGTAGTCAATACATAATCCACATCATAAAATCTATTTTCAGCTGTCAGCTTCAATTTTTCTTTCCAATAATCAAAAGCTCCATCCATCTCCGGACGTTTGGCTTCGTACTTCTTAGCCGTGCAAGGCATCACCGAAACAACTACTATATCGCGCGGATCAATACCGGTTTTTTCAGCATAATAGGTTTTAGCAATGGCACCAAACATTTGCTGTGGCGATTTACAAGTTGAAAGATGTGGTAATGATTTAGGGAAGAAGTGCTCGATGAACTTAATCCATCCCGGTGAACAGGAAGTGATCATGGGTAAAGTTCCATTATTCTTGATGCGATGTATCAATTCATTACCTTCTTCAATGATGGTTAAGTCTGCCGCAAAATCAGTATCAAATACCTTTGAGAAACCCAAACGGCGCAACCCCGCAACCATTTTTCCGGTTACCAAGCTTCCCCACGGCATACCCATCGCCTCACCAATACCTACACGGATAGCCGGTGCTGTTTGTACAACCACGACTTTCTCAGGATTATGGATGGCATCCCAAACTTGGGCGACATGACTTTTCTCGACTATGGCACCAGTCGGACAAACCAATGCGCACTGTCCGCAATTGGTACAATTCACCATTCCCAATCCCAAATCCATAAAGGTAGAAATTTTTGTTTTCTGTCCCCTGCCGGAAAAATCTATCGCACTGACAGTCTGCATTTCGCGACATACCGCCACACATCTTCCACAAAGTATGCATTTTTCAGGATCGCGTATCAACGACAATGATGAATAATCCCTCTTCAACAGCTCCGGTCTGGTACGCGGAAATCTCCTTTCATGAATACCAAACTCATAAGTGATTTGCTGCAATTCACAATGTTGGTTTCGCTCACAAGTTTGACAATCTAAAGGATGATTTGCCAACAGCAACTCCACATTCATCTTACGAGCTTGCAAGATACGGGCATTGTTGGTCGTAATCTCCATGCCATCGGTGACCTTAGTAATGCAGGAGCGCAACAATGATTTTGCGCCTTTCACCTCTACCACACACACCCCGCAGGATGCATTGGCAGAAACATCTTTCATATAACATAAAGACGGAAGTTTAATGCCGGCTTGCGTACATGCCTGCCAAATGGTCATACCTTCTTGAACCTCATAGGGTTTATTATCAATAATGACTTGCATAGTATCTATTTTAATATTATTCACAACGTACATCACATCTCAAACAACGATTCACTTCGTGCAAAGCTTGCTCACCTGTATAGCCACAATCCACTTCAATGAAACTACCTACCCTATCCCTTATATCTAATTTATAAGATACATTCATGGGAGATTTTTTAGGATTTTCCGGGACTACATTTCTGTAGGTAAACTTCTTATACAACAGATGATAGCGTTTTTCCTGCATCAAATCGAAGTCGATGGCTTCCACTGCTTTCTTAGCCATGCCCATGGCTTCCGCAGCAGTAGAAGGACCGGTTACTGCATCACCACCGGCATAAATCTTAGCCTTGGTGGTTTGCTGTGTTAACGCATTAATCTTAATTCTTCCACCCCAAGAAGCTATTTCTAAACCTTCGGTCTGCCACAGGTCAGCATCCACAGTTTCACCAATTGCCAACACAATAGCATCGCAAGCAATTTCATCGAACTTACCGGTTTTGACGGGCTTTCTTCTGCCGGACGTATCTATGCCACCGCAAGTCATCAGCTCAACCTTTAAGCCTTTCACTTGATTATCGGCATCAACCATCACCTCAGCCGGCGCCGACATGAAATGGAATTTGATGCCTTCAGCCTCCGACTCTCTGATTTCAGCATCATTGGCAGGCATATCGCATTTTTCACGACGATATACTACAGTCACTTGCTTGCCGTATCGCCACATGCTTCGAGCAACGTCAATAGCCACATTACCACCTCCAATGACAACCACTTTTTCAGCCGCAGGCGGCTCCTTGTCCATAGCGAATAATTTCAACAATTCTGTTCCTGAATAAACACCCTTGGCGTCTTCACCCGGTATATTCAAGCCCATTTCTTTCCAAGCTCCCACAGCCACATAGATGGCATCATATTCTGCTTCTAATTGCTTCAGTGGAATATCTGTGCCGATGGCAGTATTTTGCATGAATTTTACACCTAATTTTTTGATAAGATCAACTTCTTTCTTCAAGACTGCATTAGGCAAGCGATAACGAGGAATGCCATATCTTAACAAGCCACCCGGTTCGGGGAAAGAATCGTAAATAACAATTTCATGTCCCAAGCGAACCAAATAAAATGCGGCAGTCAGACCGGCAGGACCGGCACCCACGATAGCAATCTTCTTACCGGTAGCCGGCAGTTTTTCCTTGATAAGTTTCTGATATATCTCATTTTCCTTCCCAAGTTTATACATGGTATCAGCTAAATAGCGATGTATTTCTCCCTGAGAAACCGGTTCGTCCAACATTTCGCGGCGACAGCGCATTTGGCAGTGAAAGTGACAAATTCTACCTATGGTTCCCGGAAGCGGATTATCTCGCAAAGTAACCTCAAAGGCATCTTCGATACGATCTTCTTTAATCAATTCTATATATGCCGGGATATTCATGTGCAAAGGACACGAATTTTCGCACAAAGCTAAGAAGAGATCTTCACAAACACCGGCATAGCAGCGTTTTTCGTGGATATGCTCTTCATACTCATGCCTAAAGTATTTCAGGGTAGTAAGAATGGGATTCGGCGCAGTTTGACCCAACCCACAAATCGCAGTATCCTTGATGGTCTGACTTAACATCTCCAACATCACTAAATCGGCATTAGTACCTTTGCCTTGCGTAATCTTGGTCAGTATCCTTAAAGCCTGTGTCAAGCCTTCGCGACAAGGCGTACATTTTCCACAGGATTCAGAGGCATTGAATTCCAAAAAATAACGCGCCACATCCACCATACAGTTATCTTGATCCATGACCACCATACCTCCCGAACCCATGATAGCACCTATCTTGGCGAGGGATTCATAATCTACGGCAGTATTGAATAATTCTAATGGAATACAACCACCGGAAGGACCACCCGTTTGAATGGCTTTCACTTTCTTAATGCTACTCCCTGTACCTTCGCCAATATCAAATACAAATTGATTGATGGTAGAACCCATGGGCATTTCCACCAAACCCGTATTTTTAATCTTCCCTACCAAGGAGAAGACTTTGGTACCCGGACTTTTATCCGTTCCTGTTTCGCGGAACCACTGACCACCTCTGTTGATGATAACCGGGATATTGCACCAAGTTTCCACATTATTGATATTAGTAGGATAACCGTATAAACCTTTGGCAGCAGGGTAAGGCGGACGAGGAACGGGGCGACCGGCTTTTCCTTCTATGGAAGCAATCAAGGCTGTTTCTTCCCCACATACAAATGCGCCGGCACCTTCCACAAAATCAAATTTGAAATTGAAGTCAGTTCCAAAGATATTATCTCCAATCAAACCCAAAGCTTCAGCTTGTATTTGGGCTTTTTCCAATCTCTTGATTGCCAAAGGATATTCAGTACGAATATAAGCGATGCCTTCATCGGAACCCATGGCACAAGCGGCTATCATCATACCCTCTAAAATGGCATGTGGATCACTTTCAATTTCATTGCGATTCATATATGCTCCGGGGTCACCCTCATCAGCATTACAAATGAGATATTTTTTTCCGTTGCCGTTTTTCTTCATCAGCTCCCATTTCACACCGGTTGGGAAGCCCGCACCGCCACGACCGCGCATGCCTGAGTTTTTCGCTTCAGTAATGATGTCATCGGCTGTCATGCCGGAAAGCACCTTAAACAAAGCACGATATCCGCCAACGGCGATATAATCTTCTATGGATTCGGGATTGATCAGTCCTGCATTGCGCAGCACGATTTTTTTCTGTCCCTTGAAGAAAGGAATTTCATCCCATAAGGGATATTTTTCATAGCCTTTACCA
>CAZOUH010000122.1:0-4564 GCA_964582935.1 uncultured Paludibacter sp. | reverse complement strand
AACCCGCAACCCGCAACTCCCCATCTTTTTACAACATTCTTGCATTTTAATAAATCTACCTTCGTTGTATTGGATAAAAAGTACTAATTTTGCATGATTTTAATGGAGTTGAAAATGATCGATACTAAATATACATACCTCACAAAAATTAATACGCCTGACGACCTGAAAACTATCCCCATACAGGAACTGCCCGTGGTGTGTGATGAACTGAGACAATTTATCATTGAGGAGGTTTCGCAGAATCCGGGGCATTTAGGTTCTAATTTAGGCAGTGTGGAATTGACTGTTGCGTTGCATTACGTGTTTAATACCCCTTATGATCGTTTGGTGTGGGATGTTGGACATCAGGCTTACGGGCATAAAATTTTGACCGGACGCCGGGATGTTTTTCATACCAATAGAAAGTTAGGTGGTATAAGCGGGTTTCCAAATATCTTTGAAAGTGAGTACGATGCATTTGGTACCGGACATGCTTCAACATCTATTTCATCCGCCTTAGGGATGTCAATAGCTTCTTTGTTGAAAAAAGAATTGGATAGAAAGGTGGTTGCTGTGATCGGTGATGGGTCGATGACCGGTGGCTTAGCCTTTGAAGGTTTGAATAACGTATCCATGGATATGAATGATTTACTGATTGTGTTGAATGACAATCAAACAGCCATTGATCCACTTCGAGGTGGTATTACGCAATATTTATTGAGCATGACAACCTCGGCAGCGTACAACAAACTCAGGTATTTCATTTATCGGGTGTTGAGGAAATTAGGTCTTATCAGTGAGGATGGGAAAAGGCGCTTGCTGTCTATTGGTAATAGTTTGAAAGCTACCTTGAGTCGCCAGCGCGGTAATATTTTTGAGGGCTTGCACATCCGCTATTTCGGTCCGGTTGATGGGCATGATGTGGTAAATTTGGTGAAGGTTTTTAACGAGATCAAAGAATTTAAAGGTCCTAAAGTACTGCACTGCATTACTAAAAAAGGAAAAGGCTATGAGCCGGCAGAAAATAATGTTGTAGAATGGCATGCTCCCGGCTGTTTTGATGCTTCTACAGGGGAAAAGAAACTCGGTAATCCTGTTCCGACACCTCCTTTGTTTCAACAGGTCTTTGGTGAAACTCTCTTGGAATTAGCCAAACAAAATGATAAGATTGTGGGCGTTACTCCGGCTATGCCTACCGGATGCTCCATGACAATTATGCAGCGAGAATTACCTGATCGTGTGTATGATGTGGGTATTGCTGAGGCTCATTCGGTCACTTTTTCAGCCGGCATGGCAAAAGAGGGAATGATTCCTTTTTGCAATGTTTATTCAACCTTTATGCAGAGAGCTTATGATAGTGTGATACACGATGTTGCCATACAAAAGCTGCCTGTGATTATGTGTCTCGATCGTGCCGGTATAGTGGGCGCAGATGGGGCTACCCATCAGGGTGCTTTTGATTTGGCTTATATGCGTTGTGTGCCCAACCTAACCATTGCTGCGCCGCGTAACGAACATGAATTGAGGAATCTGATGTTTACCGCCCAGCTGAAAAACGACAGACCGTTTGTCATTCGTTATCCAAGAGGAAAGGGTGCATTGATTGATTGGAGAAACGAGATGACAGCAGTTGAGATAGGAAAAGGCGTTTGTCTGAAGGAAGGTAAGGATGCAGCTGTTCTTACCATTGGCACGATGGCAACAGCAGTTGAGAAAGCCATGCAAATCGTAAAAAATGATACTGATTTATCTTTTGCGCATTATGATATGCGATTTTTAAAGCCCCTTGATGAAACTTTATTGCATGAAATCGGAAAGAAATTCAAAAAAATCATTACGGTTGAAGATGGCGTCATTCATGGTGGCTTTGGATCGGCAATATTAGAATTTATGATGGACCATCATTATCCGGTACAAGTCAAAAGATTGGGCATACCGGATCAATTTATAGAACACGGAAGTCCGGATGAATTATATGCGATGCTTGGATTAGATGCTGAAGGAATATCCGACAGTATGAAAAATTTGTAAAAACAATTTCGCCATTTCGTTGTTCATGCATGTTGATTTAATTTGTATTAAATATTATAAAGGATGAAAATCATTATTGTCGGCGCCGGTGAAGTCGGAACGCACTTAGCCAAATTGTTGGCTAAAGAGCATATCAACATTACCTTAATGGATGAAAATCCTGACAGATTAGAAGACTTAGAAGCCAATTACGACATGTTGACGAGAGAAGGTTTGCCTACCTCCATTCAGGATTTGCAAAATGTGGGTGTAAAAGATGCAGATTTGTTTATTGCTGTAACACCCTCGGAAAGCGTTAATATGACTTCTTGCATGATTGCCACGAACTTAGGTGCTAAAAAAACTTTGGCTCGCATTGATAATCATGAATATTTAATTCCTAAAAACAAAGAGTTTTTTGAAAAATTAGGGGTTGATTATTTAATTTATCCTGAAATGTTAGCCTCACAGGAAATTGCTTCTTCTCTTGAAACCACTTGGTTGAGACAAAATCTCAGTTTTTGTAAAGGCGAACTGATTCTGCTCGGTATCAAAGTCAGAGATAATGCCCTGATTCTTGATAAAAAATTTAAAACCGGCTACTTCGATCACAAGCGATACAGGGTTGTTGCCATCAAACGGGGCAATACGACCATTATCCCCGGTGGGGCAGATGAGATAAAAGCCAATGATATTGTCTATTTCATCACACGTCCAGAAGATGTTTCTTTTCTAAAAGAACAAGCCGGAAAAGTCGATTACAAAATCAACAGTGCAATGATTATGGGGGGAAGTCGTATAGCACAAAAGACTGTGCAAATTTTGCCTTCGCATATCAGCATCAAATTACTTGAGAAAGACAGAGAAAAAAGTTTTTTATTAGCAGAAAAATGCCAACGAGCCATGGTTATCAATGGAGATGCAACGGATTTAGAATTATTGAAAGAGGAAGGGATTCAATCTACGGATGCCTTCATTGCCGTGACTTCAAACTCGGAAGCTAACATTTTGGCTTGTTTGGCAGCTAAGCGACTTGGAGTCAGGAAAACTGTTGCCGAGGTGGAAAATATAGATTACATCATGTTAGCGCAAAGCATGGATATAGGGACGGTAATCAACAAAAAAGTCATTACGGCGGGATATATTTATCAGTTGACTTTAGATGCGGATGTGTTGGATGTGCGTACGCTGACTTCAGCTGATGCGGAAGTTGTGGAGTTTATCGCCAAAAAAGGATCAAAAATTACCAAGTCGAAAATTAAAAATCTCAAACTTCCGGAAAATGTAAACATTGGAGGCTATGTACGTAATGAAGAAGGTTTTATCGTAGCAGGGGATACCATCATTCAGCCGGAAGATCACGTCATATGTTTTTGTGTTTCATCTGCCATTCGTCAAATAGAAAATCTGTTTAATTGATGTTTCATAATTTAAATCATAAGCTAATTTTCAGGATAATAGGTGGTTTATTGTTGTTTGAAGGCTTATTCCTTCTTTCGTCGTCTCTTGTGGCACTTATTTACGAAGAAGATGTGCTGTTTTATTTTCTGATTGCGGCTGCCGTATCCGGTGTGTTGGGCATTGCATTCTTTCTCATTGGTAGAAATGCCGATCAAGAAATTGGAAAGAGAGAAGGATCCATTGTAGTCGCCTCCATATGGTTGGTTTTTAGCTTTGTAGGATTATTACCCTATTGGCTGAGCGGACACATTCCATCTCTCACCGATGCATTTTTTGAGACCATGTCGGGACTCACTACTACCGGAGCTTCCATATTGACTGATGTTGAATCACTGCCCTACAGCTTGTTATTTTGGAGAAGTCTAACTCATTGGATTGGAGGATTAGGAATCATTGTCATTTCGCTGGCACTACTGCCTATTTTTGGTTTTTCTGCCTCACAATTGTTTTTGGCAGAAGCGACCGGACCCACGCAAAATAAAATTCATCCGCGCATGAGCGAGGTGGCTAAACGGCTGTTGGGTATCTATTTGGTTTTAACATTCACAGAAATACTGTTACTCGTCATAGCCGGCATGGATTGGTTTAATGCTATCAATCACTCTTTCAGTACCATTGCCACGGGTGGCTTTTCGACCAAACAAGCTAATATCGCGTATTGGTCATCGCCTGCGATACAATATATCATTATTTTATTTATGTTTTTCGGTGGGGTGAATTTTCCGTTATTTTATTTTTTAATCAAAAGGAAATTCAATAAAATCAAGGAAAATGAAGAATTACGTTTTTTTATTTTTATGATTCTCACATTTACCTTTTTAATTGGCTTAGTGTTTTTTGATTTTACGCACCTGACGGATGGTGCAGCTTATGAACGTACATTTCGAAACAGTTTATTTACCGTCGTATCGGTGGTTACGACAACAGGATTCAGCACGGTAGATTTTATGAATTACGCTCCTTTCGTATGGATGTTGGTGCTGATATTGATGGTTACAGGGTCTTCAGCCGGTTCTACTGCCGGAGGTATTAAATTAATCCGAATACATATCGCCATGAAATTTGTTTATTTTGAAATCAAAAAAATCATCCATCCCAATGCCATCTTCCC
>CAZOUH010000121.1:0-4590 GCA_964582935.1 uncultured Paludibacter sp. | reverse complement strand
GGGATGCGTATATTTTCAATTACATCAGCTGTAAATGCATACATCAACAACAGACGTGCTTCCGGTAACGAAATACCTCTTGCACGCATATAAAACAGCGCTTGCTCGTCAATTTGCCCAATGGTGGCACCATGCGAACATTTCACATCATCGGCATAAATCTCTAATTGCGGGCGGGTACGCACCTTGGCTTTTTTATTCAATAATATATTGCGGTTCAATTGATAAGCCCGTGTTTGCTGGGCGTCTTTTTCAACGAAAATCCTTCCTGTAAATGCACCCACCGAAACATCATCCAACACATATTTGAACAATTCATTGGAATGACAATTTGCTTTGTTATGCAGAATGGTCGTATGATTATCTATTTTCTGCTGATTCCCTCCCACCATCATACCGCATAATTCAGATTCGCATTTCTCACCATTCATCGCCACTTCAATATTATTGCGTGAAATGCCATTGTTTAAAGTGATGATATTCGTCAAAGTATCGGAAGATTCCTGCTGATCAATGAGCACTGTCGCTAAATTGGCAGTTTTAGCATGTGTATTCTCTAATTTATAGTCTTCGTAAACAGCATTTTCTCCTACGAACACCTCAGACACACGATTTGCAACAAAATTGACATCATCCATAGCATGGTCGCAAACTAACAATTGTGCTTTTGCACCTCGTTCAATGATGATTAGATTACGCGAATTTGCCATCATATCCACATCCGACCGCATGATATTGATCAGCTGCACCGGTTTGTCCAACTGTATGTTCTCCGGAACGTACATAAAAAAACCATCTTGTGCGAAAGTCTCATTGAATGCAATCAACGCATCATTTTGTGGCGTAGTTAACTTACCATAATATTGAGCTACCAGCTCAGGATGCTTTTCTGAAGCTTCCTTCAACCCGCAGATAATCACGCCTTCCGGTAAATTACCGTTGTGTTCTTCCTTGGAAGGATAGAATCCATCGTTTACCACAAAATACTGATAACCATGAATTTCAGGCACATCACATTGAAAAGTTTGATAAGGATTTACAGGGAAATCCAATCTTTTGAAATTCAATCCATAATCTGCCGAAAACACCGGCTTCAAATCCGTGTACTTATAATCTTCATGTTTGGTGCTTGGGAAACCCATGCTTTCAAATTTGGCAAAAGCAGCATCCCGCAACTCATTAATGATACTTGCTGAATTTTGCTTAATCAACTGATGATGGGCTTTATATAATTCTATATATTGTTTTTCCATAAAATAATTTTAAAACAAAGTAGAAAACTACTTCAACCAATCGTAACCTTTGGCTTCTAATTCCAACGCCAACTCTTTGGTACCCGATTTTACTATTTTGCCATCATGCAACACATGCACATAGTCGGGCACGATATATTCTAACAGCCTTTGATAGTGGGTGATCAGAATGGTTGATTTTTCGGGTGATTTTAATTTATTGACGCCATGGGCTACAACGCGCAAGGCATCTATATCCAAGCCTGAATCGGTCTCATCCAAAATGGCTAATTTAGGTTCCAACATCGCCATCTGAAAAATCTCATTTTTCTTTTTCTCTCCTCCGGAAAAACCTTCATTCACAGAACGACTTGTCAGCTTGTTGTCCATATCGATCAAAGCCTTTTTCTCACGCATATAACGTAAAAAATCAGAAGCCGACATGGGCGGTAATTCCCTGTATTTCCTCTGTTCATTGATGGCAGTGCGCATGAAGTTCACCATGCTCACACCGGGTATCTCCACCGGATATTGAAAACTCAAGAAGATACCTTCATTCGCTCTTTCCTCCGGATCTTTTTCTAATAAATTTTTCCCCTCGAAAGTGATGCTCCCACTTGTGATTTCAAAAGCAGGATTACCAACCACGACCGAAGCCAAAGTAGATTTACCCGATCCGTTGGGACCCATAATAGCATGTATCTCACCCGGTTTAACCGACAATGTCACTCCCTTTAAAATTTCTTTGCCATCAATTGAGGCATATAAGTTTTTTATTTCAAGCATAATAATTAATGTTTACAATCAAACAATCGCACTCCCCAAAAGCCCCACTTGGAGGATTGGGGGGCTATTATTTTTTACCCTACAGACCCCTCCAACGTGATTTGCAATAATTTCTGGGCTTCAACGGCAAATTCCATCGGTAATTTATCCATCACTTCTTTGGCATAACCGTTTACAATCAAACCCACCGCATCTTCCGTTGAGATGCCGCGTTGATTGCAATAGAAAATCTGATCTTCGGATATTTTTGATGTGGTAGCTTCATGCTCCACGATGGCTGATTCGTTATTGATTTCCATGTATGGAAAAGTATGTGCACCGCATGTATCGCTCAGCAGCATACTGTCGCACTGCGAAAAGTTCCGTGCATTTTCGGCATTGGCACCTACCCTTACCAAGCCGCGATAGCTGTTCTGGCTTACCCCGGCAGAAATTCCTTTGGAGATGATGCGAGAGCCGGTATTTTTTCCTAAATGTATCATTTTAGTACCCGTATCAGCTTGTTGGAAATGATTGGTGACAGCTACCGAATAAAACTCGGCAGTAGAATCATCACCCATCAAAATACAAGAAGGATACTTCCAGGTAATGGCTGATCCTGTTTCCACCTGAGTCCAGGAAATATGTGAACCTTTTCCTTTGCAGATACCACGTTTGGTCACAAAATTATACACACCGCCACTACCTTCTTTATCTCCCGGATACCAGTTTTGCACCGTTGAGTATTTTACTTCCGCATCATCCATGGCGATAATTTCCACTATGGCTGCATGCAGCTGATTCTCATCCCGCTGCGGGGCAGTACATCCCTCTAAGTAAGACACATAACTTTCATCATCCGCAACAATCAGAGTCCGCTCAAACTGTCCGGTATTTTCTGTATTGATACGGAAATAGGTGGACAACTCCATCGGGCAGCGTACCCCTTTCGGGATGTAGGCAAAAGATCCATCACTAAAAACGGCACTATTTAATGCTGCAAAAAAATTATCGCCGGCGGGCACCACAGTTCCCAAATACTTCTTTACCAAATCGGGATGTTCTTGGACTGCTTCGCTGAAAGAGCAAAAGATAATGCCTTTCTCAGCCAAGGTTTCTTTGAAGGTAGTTGCCACTGATACCGAGTCAATCACCGCATCCACGGCTATGCCTGATAAAGCTTTTTGTTCTTCTAAAGGGATACCTAACTTCTCAAAAGTGGCTAAAATCTCCGGATCCACTTCATCCAAGCTATTGATAGATTTCTTTTTAGGGGCTGCGTAATACGAAATAGACTGATAATCAATTTCAGGAATATTCAAATGTGCCCAATCCGGCATCTTCATTTTTTGCCATTGGCGAAAAGCCTTCAAACGAAACTCGAGCATCCATTCCGGTTCGTTCTTCTTGGCAGATATCAATCGGACCACATCCTCATTCAACCCCGGCGGAATCACCTCTGTCTCAACATCAGTGGTAAATCCGTACTTATATTCACTTTGCGTGACTTCGTGTAATATTGCGTCTGACATATTCTTTTTAAAAACGAGTGCAAATTTAATAAATAAATACAAATAACGCGAATCATGAAAGTTGTAATTTCATGAACGACCTATAGAAAGCTTCTATCACCTGTAACAAATGGAGCTTTCAATCAGCAACTCTCAAGAACAGACAACAAATCAAACTAAGATATTGTTTGAAAACAAAAGCGTATTATCCATATAGATAAATTCTATGTGTCAACCCGGAACCCGAAACCCGAAACTCGGAACTCAGAACCCGGAACCCGCACCTACCAACTCTGTTTATTGATTTTTCTGATGGCAGCTTCTATGGGTTTATCAGGCTCAATGACATTGTGTGGTCCCCAAAAATCAGGATCGGAGAATCCCTCAGCCTTATCAGCAATAATTACATGAGAGCGAAGTCGATCGCTGTATTTAATTGATTGAGCTTCAGAGCTGACTTCATGATCGGTCATTGCCATTTCGATGGTAGAAAAATAATGGCTGTTAAAGAGTTTCCTTTTCCAGTTTACTTTCATGCCCAATTCGATACGACTGTAAGCATAGTACCATTTACCGTCTTTTTCGATGTAGTCCATGCGATAATCGGCTTGTACGGGAGATACTTTGGCATTGAAAGGTTTTTTCTGGATAAACATCCGGATTGCTTCTGCCTGATTGGTCAAGTCAAGGCTAAACACTGCTGATTTTAGAGCTAAAGAAGCAGCATCAATATAAAATGTACCGGAATAAAGCGCCTCTTCTTTGGTCGGTCGATGATTGAAGTTCACCACATAAATAAGTTTGTCATCTATCCATTGAATTTTATCCAAGGTGAAATCATATTTCTCAAACATCCGGTCAGTCATAAGATACACCGGATATTTCATCATATCTAAAAACAAACAGTTGTACGGACCACCCATCAATTTAAAAACCAGCGTATCCAATTTCGTATAATCGGTTTGTTTGCGCGCTTTGATCAATCTCGCATAATCACGTCTGTAATTATTGTAAGATTGCTTTTGAATCTCAACAACCGCTTCTGACAGAGATACGTAGTTTCTACCTTTTCGGATGGATTC
>CAZOUH010000120.1:0-4649 GCA_964582935.1 uncultured Paludibacter sp. | reverse complement strand
AATAACCGTATAGAGGTGAATACCAGTCAGCGCAGTTCTTCTAATGACGGCAAAATGGACATTGCCAATCAGGTATATGCCGCTTTTGCTTTGGGAGCTGCTGAAGTTAAGCAATCAGACGGATATCCGGGCTGGCAACCCAATAAAAACTCAGCCATACTAAAAAAAGCTTCCGCTGCTTATGAGAAATTATTTGGGGAAGCTCCTGTGCAAACCGCTATACATGCAGGCTTAGAATGTGGGTTGTTTTTAGAAAAATATCCCCATTTGGATATGATTTCCATGGGACCACAAATGTATGGCGTACACTCTCCGGATGAGCGTGTAAGCATCCATTCTACACAAAAAAGTTGGAAATGGCTGATTGAGATTTTGGCATCTTTGCATGCTTAAATTTTTAATGATCTAAACATCTTAGCATCAATTAATTTCCTATGGAGAAAAAACGAAAAATTATCAACGATCCAGTATTCGGTTTTATCAATATTCCGGACGGTCTGCTTTACGACATCATCCAGCACCCTTATTTTCAACGTTTGAACCGCATCAAACAACTTGGATTGTCACCTTATGTGTATCCTGGTGCGCAACATACACGCATGCAACATTCTTTGGGTGCGATGCATCTCATGGGGGAAGCTGTTGATCAACTGCGAAGTGCAGGTAATCATATTTCTTATGAAGAAGAAGTAGCGGTCAAAGCTTGCATCTTATTGCATGATATTGGTCATGGTCCATTTTCCCATACCTTAGAGCATAGTTTAGTTCCTGATGTTAGTCATGAGGAAATATCTTTGCTGATTATGCAAAAAATGAATCGCGAGTTTAAGGGTAAACTCGATATGGCAATTGAAATATTTCAGAATAAATATCCGCGTAAGTTTTTACACCAATTGGTTTCGGGGCAGTTGGATATGGACAGGTTGGATTACTTGAGTCGCGATAGTTTTTTCTGTGGCGTAAGTGAGGGTATTATCGGAGCTGCCCGCATCATCAAAATGTTGAATTTGCACGAAGGGCAGTTGGTGGTAGAAGCCAAAGGTATTTATTCCATAGAGAAATTTTTGGTTGCCCGCAGACTGATGTATTGGCAAGTATATCTGCATAAAACATCGGTTGCTGCGGAAAAGATGTTGATTAATATTTTGAAGCGGGCAAAAGAGCTTGCTTCGCAGGGTGTTGAGTTATTTGCAACACCGGCTTTACATTATTTTTTATATCATAAAATCAGTTTGTCTGACTTTTTTGAATCACCACAGGTATTTGAAAGTTTTATGATGTTGGACGATGCTGATTTTTTTTCAGCCATCAAAGTATGGATGAATCATGAAGATTTTGTATTGTCATTATTGTGCAAGTCGCTTATCAACAGAAGGTTGTTTAAGGTCGAAGTCGGTTCGGAAGCTGTTGATGCATCTGTACAACAAAATACACTAAAAAGATACATGCAACGTTTTAATATCAGTCTGGAAGAAGCTCAATACCTGATGGGCGATTCTATCGTAAGTACCGATACGTATTCTCCTAAGGACGAAAATATTAACATACTGATGAAGGACGGAAGCATCAAAGATATTGCAGAAGCATCTGACATGTTGAATATTCAGGTATTGACCAAGAAGGTAAGCAAGCATTTCTTCTGTTATCTGAAATTAGAAGATTAATCCGGATGACCCGAATAATTATAAATGTGCAGATGCCGCAAAGGTGGATGATTAGTTGAAAATTAGTAAAAAACAAGGATTAATCTGATTTTGTCAATTTTGTTTATTAATTTTGCGCTCAAATTTTTGATATGAAACGGGCATGTGAATTTTTTATATTTCAAACTATGGTAATAGCGACATGCAGTTTCAAATCAACTACAAAGCATACAATTTAAAAGAATGAAGTTTACAGCCCAACAAATTGCTGAATATTTAAAAGGAACGGTAGAGGGAGATCCTCATGTAAGCGTACATGATTTTTCAAAAATAGAAGAAGGAAAATCCGGCACCTTGTCTTTTCTGTCGAATCCAAAATACACGAACTATATTTATGATTGCCGGGCTGATATTGTGTTGGTCAATCATGATTTCAAGCCTGAAAAACCCGTAAGTCCAACTTTAATACGTGTGGACAATGCCTATGAATCTTTGGCTAAGCTGATGAATTTGGTTGAAAGTTCGCAAGTGCGGAAGTCAGGTATTTCCTCTTTAGCCAATATTGATGCATCTGCAAAAATCGGAGATGAAGCATTTATCGCTCCTTTTGTGCAAATCGGTGCTCAGGTTAACATAGGCAAACAATCCACGATTCACGGAAATGTAAGTATAGCCGATAATACAACGATTGGAGACCATGTAATCATCTATCCGGGCGTGGTTATCTATCCGGATACCGTAATCGGCAATCATTGTGTTATTCATGCCAATGCAGTGATAGGATCGGATGGGTTCGGCTTTGCACCGACGGAAAGCGGCAGTTATGAAAAAATTCCGCAAATGGGCAATGTGATTTTAGAGGATGATGTAGAAATTGGCGCAAACACGACCATTGACAGGGCAACCATAGGAAGCACCATCATTCAAAAGGGAGTTAAAATTGATAATTTGGTGCAGGTGGCACACAATGTAGAGATAGGCGAACATTCAGTTATAGCTTCACAGACCGGTATAGCCGGTTCATCAAAAATCGGAAAAAAAGTGATGTTTGGTGGTCAGGTTGGTATCACCGGACATGTCAACATAGCGGACGGCACCATCTTAGGGGCTAAAGCAGGAGTCGGGAGCAGTATCAAAACTCCGGGACAAATTTATTCAGGCTATCCTGCCGTGCCGATGAATACGTTCAGGCGATCTTATGTGGTCAACAAAAATTTGCCTGAACTGCAAAAAACCATTTATGCATTGATTAAAAAAGTAGAGGAATTAGAAAAGATTGTCGAAAATAAAATCGGAGGTCAATCTGTCGATTCCGACACGAGATAAGATGATGAAACGAGCATGTATATTTTTTACACCAAGGTCTAAGACAATGATTGCATGCGAATTCCGTACGCCTGTTGAAATATTAATTATTAACGTATGAAACAAAAAACTATTGGAAATTCTTTTTCTGTTGAAGGGATCGCATTACATACCGGCCTCAACATCAAATTGATGGCTCATCCTGCCCCTGCCGATCATGGTATTGTCATCTGCAGGACAGACATCGCCGGAAAGCCCTCTATGAAGGCTGTTGCCGACAATGTTGGGGATACTGTTCGCGGTACGGTGCTCAGGAATGAACATTTTCAGGTTAGCACCATTGAACATGTCATGGCTGCGTTTTATGCGGCGGGCATAGACAATTGTTTATTTGAAGTTGATGGACCTGAATTTCCAATCTTAGATGGTAGCGCGCGCTTTTTCAGGGATAAAATTGTAGAAGTGGGTGTGGTGGAACAAGATGCCGACAAAGAGCATCTCGTGATTACTGACATCCTTGAATATGAAACGGACTCCGGTTCCAAAATAACAGCTTATCCTTCTGATAAATTTGAATTGGAAGTGATGATAGGATTTGATTCGCCCGTGCTGAGGGAACAAACTGCCGTGTTGAATGATATCAGTGAATTTAATGAGAAGGCAGCCACCGCACGGACTTTTGTGTTTGTACACGAAATTGAACACTTGCTTGAATTGAACCTGATAAAAGGTGGTGATTTAAAGAATGCCATTGTGATTTATGACAGAATTATGTCGCAGGAAACTGTAAATACTTTATGTGAGAAATTGCATCAGGAATCCATCGATGCCTCGCAGCTTGGATATTTAAACGGCGGAATTAAATTTGAAAATGAACCGGCGATGCACAAACTGCTTGATGTAGTCGGCGATCTGGCGTTGACCGGAAAACCGATAAAAGGCAGGATAGTTGCCAAATATCCCGGACATAAAATCAATACGGAATTTGCTAAACTGTTAAGAGAAAAATATTTAACCATATAAAATGACTGTACATCCTCTTTCTCAAATACATCCCGATGCCATCATAGCGCCGGATGTTGAAATTGGTCCTTTTGTGTTTATTGATAAAAATGTGGAGATAGGTGCAGGCACTACCATTGCTGCTCATGTAACCATCCTCGAAGGTACGAGAATAGGAGAGAAATGTAAAATTTTTCCCGGTGCCGTGTTGGGTGCTGTTCCACAGGATCTAAAATTCAAAGGTGAAGAAAGTTTAGCCATTATTGGCAACAATACCACCATTCGCGAATATGTAACTGTTAACAGAGGCACTGCTGCAAAAGGTAAAACCGTGATTGGCAACAACTGCCTGATCATGGCTTATTCGCATATTGCACACGACTGCATCATCAAAGACTTCGTGATTTTAGTCAATACTACCCAATTAGCCGGAGAAGTGGAAATTGATGATTATGCCATTCTTGGTGGTGGAACATTGGTGCATCAATTCGTAAAAATTGGTGCTCATGCCATGTTGCAGGGTGGCTCGAAAGTGCCTAAGGATGTACCGCCTTATGTAGTTGCCGGTCGCGAGCCTTTGGTTTATAGCGGCGTTAATTCTATCGGACTGAGGCGACGTGGATTCACCGATGAGCAAATCAATGCCATTCAGGATGTATATAGAATCATTTTTCAATCGAAACTCAATACTACCAATGC
>CAZOUH010000119.1:0-4710 GCA_964582935.1 uncultured Paludibacter sp. | reverse complement strand
AAGGGTGTCGTTGATGATGCCTTCAAACTCTTTGTGCATGGTGGGTTCACCATTTCCTGCAAAAGTGATATTGTCGGGCAACTCTTGAGCTTGCACCATTTCCTGCAATTTTATTTCTAAGGCTTGAAAAACCTGCTCCCGAGTAGGGATAGGCGCATCTTTCATGGTTGTATTGAATCCACATTCGCAGTAAATACAATCAAATGAACAAATCTTGGCATCTGTAGGCAATAAATTGACACCCAAAGAAACTCCCAATCTCCGGCTTTTTACCGGACCGAATATTATTTTATCAAAAAGAATCATATCATTGAGGAAGTTGTAGATGTTTACAATTTAGAAATAACACGCTCTCCCAATCGTTTGGCTAAATCTTTCTTTATGTTTTCAAACTCTCTTAATTCCAGCATGATGGAGTCTTCCAATGCATAGTTTTTAGTTTCGGAAGCTACCTTCAAACTGATCAATTTCTCTTTAATTAAGTCCATCAACAGTTTGTTCTTATATTCATAAATTACCCGCATGGCTAAATCGCGCATGTTAAGTTCTTCGGATTCAGACTGCGTTACTTTGGTATGTATCTTACTCAGCGTATATTTTTCAGTGACCAAATCGGCTGTAAGTCTTACTACTTCAGGATTGGAATGGTAAAGGAAATATTTCTCTGCATCGAATTTTTCATCTCGGTAATTTTCTTCATATGTTTTGAGCATCTGTTGATGAATCGGTGTTGCAAAAACAAGCTGATTCAAATTTATTTCATGGAATATAAAATCTCCAACCACAATCAACTTCTCCTGTTCTCCATTGTCGGGATGCTGCATTTTTTTTGTGCCATAGCGTATCAATGTTTTTAAGATGCTTCTTTCCTCTTGGGTATAATTGCCTGACACATTGGCTTCAGTGCCTTGTTGCTGAGGCTTGGATGCGGGAGTCTGCGCAGTATCAACAGCTTTTTCATTCGTTTTTTTGATTTCGAGTCTTTTCAGTTTGTTGATTTCATGATAGAGCATAGCCTCCTCAACATGCAGCAAGTTGCTACATGCTTTCACATACTCAGCCCGGATGATAGCATTTGGAATGATGGCAATACTTTTAACAATATCGATGATTAATTTAGCCCGCTTGATGGGATCCTTACCTGCCTCATCGATAAGAAGATTGGTTTTGAAGCGAATAAAATCTACGGAGTTCTGTTTTACATACGCTATGAAATCTACGGAATTTTGTTTCTTGGAAAATGAATCCGGATCCTCTCCTGCAGGCAGCAACAATACCTGAATATTCAGTCCTTCTTCAAGAAGCAGATCGATACCCCGCAATGATGCAGCGATGCCCGCTGTATCTCCATCATAAATGATGGTCACGTTTTCGGTAAAACGATGAATCATCCTGATTTGTCCGGGTGTCAATGACGTGCCGGAAGAAGAAACCACGTTCTCAATGCCATTTTGATGCATGGACATCACGTCGGTATAGCCTTCTACCAAGAAACACCTGTCTTCTCTGACTATAGCCTGCTTAGCGAAATAAATACCGTACAGCTCATTGCTTTTGTGGTAGATGTCTGATTCGGGAGAATTGACATACTTCGCTGCTTTTTCTGTTTGCTTCAGGATTCTTCCGCCAAAGGCGACCACCTTACCGGAGATAGAATGTACCGGGAAAATCAATCGTCCGCGAAACCTGTCCACCGTCTGCCCGCTGTCATATTCGGCGGTCAAGCCGGTTTTTACTAAATAAGATTTATTGTATCCCTTGCTGATAGCCGATTGGGTGAAGGCATTCTGTTCATCCAAACAGTATCCCAATTGGAATTTTTGGATGATGTCCTCCCGAAAACCTCTTTCTTGCAAATAAGATTTAGCGATTGCTTTGCCATCGATGTGATTGTGCAGCATGTTGGAGAAGTACTTTTGGGCGTAATCATTGACCAAAAGCATGCTTTCCCTATCGTTGCGGATGGCTTTTTCTTCATCAGTCAGTTCGCGCTCTTCCACTTCGATGTGGTATTTTTTAGCTAAAAACTTGAGCGCTTCGTAATAGTTCACCTGCTCATGCTCCATGATGAAATGCACGGAATTCCCGCCTTTCCCGCAGCCGAAACATTTGAATATTCCTTTGGCAGGAGATACGGTGAAAGAAGGCGTTTTTTCGTTGTGGAAAGGACATAAACCAATCAGATTGACCCCGCGCTTACGCAAGGTCACATAATCGGACACCACATCTTGAATTTGTGCGGCATCCATGATTTTATCTATGGTTATCTGATCTATCATGCTGTTATTGTATATTTCCTTCAGGTGGTCAACTGTCCCAACCTATGCCTTCAAATTGACTAAAATCTTCGTCATCTTCATCATCATCCATGAAGAAGTCCTCCTTGTCGATTAGCTCAATGTCATCCATATCCTCATCTTCATCACTCCCATCATCTTTATCTCTTGGCAGCGAGGCTTCAAAGAGCGGACGATGTTCCATCTCAATCAGTTGATTTGACTCTTTGTTGATTTCCTCCCACAACAAATCTTTCAGTGGCATAATGCCTAATCCACTCACGGAGGAAATAAAAATAGATTGAATATCTTCAGGTAATTCTGCTTGCATTGCTTCCATCAACTCTTCATCCAACATATCGGATTTAGTGATGGCTAACAGCCGCGGCTTGTGTGCTAAGTCCGGATTATAAGTTTGCAGTTCGTTCAATAAAACCCGATATTCTTCTCTGATATCGTCACTATCAGCAGGAATCATAAACAACAAAATCGCATTTCTTTCGATATGGCGTAAGAAGCGCAAACCCAATCCCTTTCCTTCAGATGCACCTTCTATGATGCCTGGAATGTCAGCCATCACGAAAGAAAGGTTGTTGCGGTAAGACACGATGCCTAAATTAGGAACAAGGGTGGTGAAGGGATAGTCGGCTATTTCGGGTTTTGCTGCCGAAACAACGGACAACAAAGTTGATTTGCCGGCATTCGGATAACCAACTAAACCGACGTCAGCCAAAATTTTCAATTGCAGCACGATTGTTTTTTCGATACCCTGTTCTCCCGGCTGTGCATAGCGAGGTGTTTGATTGGTAGCAGAGCGGAAATGCCAATTGCCCAATCCTCCTTTTCCTCCTTTCAGTAAGATGTATTCTTGACCATCTTCGGTGATGTCGCATAAAAACTGACCAGTGACTGCATCGTGAACCACCGTCCCACAGGGCACTTCAATGATTTTGTCTTCACCATCCTTCCCGAAGCTGCGACTGCGACTTCCGGATTCTCCGTGTCCTGCAAACACATGACGAGCGTATTTTAGATGAATTAAAGTCCAAAAGTTTCTGTTGCCACGCAAAATGATATGCCCACCACGCCCGCCATCACCACCATCGGGACCACCCTTAGGTACGTATTTCTCCCGGTGAAAATGCCTTGATCCGGCACCTCCTTTTCCGGAGCGGCAATAAATTTTAACGTAATCTACAAAATTCGACATGGGAACGGACTTATTAATAAAGTGCTAAGATAGTAAAATTACAGATGATACACAGTCCATACAAAAACCTGCATCAACTGTAGATATAAAAGGGTCAAAAAACAATATTACAGCGATGACAATACTTTTTCGATGCGCTCAAACACCTCTTCTATCGTTCCCAAACCGTTTATTGAAACATATTTATTGATGGATTGATAGTACTTTTTGACAGGAGCGGTTCTTTTCTTATAAACTTCTAATCTATGCCTGACAATATCGATTTTGTCGTCACTTCTTCCGGAAGCTTGTCCGCGAGAGATAAGCCGGTTTATCAACTCTTTTTCAGGAACTTCAATGTCTATCATCAAAGAAATGGGCTTACCTGTTTCATCCATAATTTTTTCAAAAGTTTCAGCTTGAGGCAGCGTCCGCGGAATACCATCGAAAATAATACCCTTGCAAGTACCATTTAGCTTGCCTACAGCTTCGGATAAGATGTGCATGATCATATCATCCGGAGCTAAGTTCCCTTTGGAAATAAGGCGGTCAGCCTCCATACCTACGTCAGATTGCCGAGCAATTTCTTCGCGCAGTAATTCACCGGTAGAGATATGTGTCAATCCGTACTTGTTGATGATTAAATCACTTTGAGTTCCTTTTCCACACCCCGGTGCGCCAAAAATAATGAGATTTAACATGTTCGTTATTCGTTGATAACCGTGTAAAGTGCTTTCAGATTTCTTCCGTAACCGTTGTAGTCAAGTCCGTACCCAACAATAAAATCATTGGGGACTTCCATAGCGACATAGTCTATTTTGATGTCTCTTTGCAACGCATCCGGTTTCAATAGCAAAGTAACCGTTTTGATGCTTTTTGCACCTTTGGTTTCAAGTGATAAAAGTATCTTTTCCATGGTGTATCCAGTGTCAACTATATCTTCAACCACAACCACGTTGCGGTCAACCACACTTTCGTTCAATCCTATCACTTCTTTTATTCTTTCCGTAGAATATAGACCCTCGTAGGATGAAAGTTTGACAAAAGATATTTCACAAGGAAAATTGATTATTTTCATTAAATCTGCTCCAAACATAAAAGCCCCGTTCAATACGCAAATAAACAGCGGATCCTGATCGGCTAAATCCCGATTGATGGATTCTCCAATGCGTTTTACAGCTTCTTGCAACACCTCTTCCGAAGTTGAAAGAGCAAATTTTTTATCTAAAATCTGAATGATTTCCA
>CAZOUH010000118.1:0-4712 GCA_964582935.1 uncultured Paludibacter sp. | reverse complement strand
ACACGCTGCTTTCATTGTACAAAACAGCAACGGCGATGCCGAATGGCTGCGCGAATCGTTTTATTACCTCCAGGCCTTTGTCAATAAATACCTCAATTTTCACAGGCATCAGCCCACCGGCCTGATGTATTGGGAAACCGACGAAGCCATTGGGGTGGACAACGATCCCTC
Organism: uncultured Paludibacter sp.; assembly: GCA_964582935.1. Classification (GTDB taxonomy): domain Bacteria; phylum Bacteroidota; class Bacteroidia; order Bacteroidales; family Paludibacteraceae; genus Paludibacter. The sequence continues at coordinate 4,541 of CAZOUH010000118.1, read as the reverse complement.
CACTTTTTACCGCCCCGACGCAAGTTCCGGCTCTATCTTTCTGAACTGCCTGATGTACAAGGAGCTGCTGGCCATGGATTACCTGGCTCAATGCCTGAACTTAAAAGAAATCGCGGCTTTTTACAACAAAGAAGCCCAAGATTTACTCGAAAACATCCGGGAACATTGCTGGGATCCCCGTGACGGATTTTACTACAGCGTCGATTTGAATCTGCGTCCCGTTGAAAAACCCGACATCGATTCTATGGAGGCCGGTAAACTCTACCTGCATACCGGGCAGCCTCGTTCTTATCATTGCCTGATCCAGCGCTTCAGCGTCTGGAGCGGGTTTATGGCTCTGTGGTCCGGGACGGCAAGCAAGGAACAGGCAGCCCTCATGGTGGAACGGCATTTTCACGATAGCACTTCGTTCAACTCAGCCTCCGGCATCCGCAGTCTGTCGCCTCTGGAAAAGATGTACGACACCAGGGGCAGCGGCAACCCCTCTTCCTGGCAGGGGCCGGTATGGATCAATGTCAATTACCTGGTTTTCAGTGGGCTTATCAACTACGGCTACAAGGACGAAGCCAGGGAGCTGGCCGAAAAAACCATCCTGTTGCTGGGCAGGGACATCGAACGCTTTGGAGCCATGCACGAATATTATCTGCCCGAAAACGGAGAACCGGTCTTGAACCGGGGTTTTCAGAACTGGAATTTTCTGGTTTTGAATATGGCCGCCTGGCTCGATGGAAAGGACGTTATTTGGGAGTTTTAAGTCTATGCGGTTTTTTGGGCAATGAAAAACACATAGCCGTAATACTCTTTGTATTTGTCGTACAACTCGGCTTCACGACGCATGTTTTTGACCAGTGATTCGGCTATCTCGTTGCTTGGATAGTTGCTCAGGAACAAAGGCTGTGTTTTCTTTTGCGGGGCAAAGAAATGTTCGGTCCAACAATTTTCCGGCAAAACAAAACAAGCCTTCACCGTATAGCCCGCTTTTTGCAATTGAGCCATTTTAACGGGAATGGTATCGATTTCGGGATAGGCATCTACCCAAAAGTCATGGATTTCGGCCGGACGTTCCCCGCTAAACCAGCAAGCTTCGGTCAGGGCAAGATAGCCTCCTGCTTTCAAAAAAGTCTTCCACAGCTTGATGCCATTTTCAAAACCTACATTGTAGATAGCTCCTTCTGACCAAATTAAATCGAGTGATGCCGGTTCAAAGGGAGGTTTTACCATATCGCCCACCAAGCCCTGCACCCGCTTCTCCAGGCCCAGGCACCGGGCATTTTCATTGAAAATATCTATGAATTTTGGAAAGAGGTCTACACCGGTAATCTTGCCCGGTGTATGTTGAGCCAGGGTCATGGTCTGGCCTCCGCTGCCACAACCCAAATCGGCAATAAGGGAATCTTGGTCAAGCCCTTTTACAAAATCCAAAGCCTTAACGGTAGCTTCGGGGCTGCCGGGTCCCTGCCTTTGAAGCATGGAAAAATAGTCGCAGATTAAATCAAAATCGAAATCGTAGATGGATGTATTTTCGTTATTCATGATCGTAAAAATAATGTTGATGATGGAATAAATCCTATTTCACAGCCTTTACTGCCTGAGCAAAGATTTAATATATAAACCGGCTGAAAAATACGACATACTTCCGGCAAAATTTCTGCCGGTAAAACGGAGGGATAAACAAGGTAAACGCCTTGTATATTTAGCTCACCAAATCCATTTTAAGAATAAACATCCAGTGGTTTTAGGGCAGCAAATATAGCCTGGTTTTTTAATTCAAACAAGACGGCTAAAGAAAATCCACACCGGAACTTGTAGATACAGTATAAAACCGATACTTTCGCCAAGGGAAAAGCCTTTTTGCAGAGATATTGTTACTAACCCTGGTGCTCATATTTAATGTTTGTTTGATGAAAAACAAAAAAATTTGGGGATTTCAAAGAAACGTCTTTTTTACAGGATTGACCAGCTTTTTCACTGATACATCCACCAAAATGTTATATAGTGTAATGCCTCTTTTCTTATTGTCGATTGGAGCTTCAAAGACTTCAATTTCGTTAATTGAAGGCATTGCTGAAAGTACAGCCTCTTTAATTAAAGCTTTCTCGGGACATTGGAGTGATAAGATTGGTAAAAACAAACCATTTATGCTGATTGGTTACGGCATTACTGCATTGATAACTCCTCTATATGCTTTGGTCAGTCTCCCGATTCATGTTTTATTTTTGAGATTTATCGAAAGGACAGGTAAAGGTTTAAGAGCGGCCCCAAGAGACAGCCTTATCAGTGGCTCGGTCTCTAAAAATGAAACGGGTAAAAATTTTGGATTTCATAAAGCCATGGATAACAGCGGTGCAATAATCGGACCCTTAACAGCATTCCTTTTATTATACTTTTTCCCCTTAAACTACTCCAATATTTTCCTTTTAGCAACAATCCCCGCTCTCCTGGGTGTTGTTTCAATTGCTGTATTCATCAGGGAAGCAAAGTCAGTAAACAGTGGAAATACTAATAAATTCCATATACATCAATTGCCAAAAAAATTCTATTTCTTTTTGTTTATCGTGTTTGTTTTTACCCTTGGAAATTCTGCAGACGCTTTATTACTTGTCAAAACAGCAGAAACCGGCATAAATAAATCATACGTTCCTTTTGTTTATATGATTTTTAATACCGTCTCTGTTTTACTGGCCATACCTATCGGCAAAATATCTGACAAAATAGGCCGGGAGGTCCTGATCATTCTGGGATTCCTTGTCTACTCCATTGTATATTTCTTTTTTGGCAAATTTAATAGCTTGAATGTCTTTCTGTTTCTATTTATATTGTACGGATTATACAGTGCATTGGCAGACGGGAGTCAAAAAGCCTTCATTTCGGATATTGTCGGTAAAGACTTTAAAGGAACCGGCTTTGGATTATATCATGCCGTACTTGGAATCACACTTCTTCCTGCCAGTTTAATTGCAGGTTTATTGTATGATCGTGTAAATTCTAATGCCCCATTTTATTTTGGTTCATTAATGGCTATGATCGCTGCATTATTAATGTTTATCTTTGTACTGGCTGATAAAAATAAAAAACACAAAACCTCCGATCTCCGGAAATAATTACAGTTAAACATTCAAAATTGTAAACACATGGGAAATGACAACAGAATAAAAAGAATTAAAACTGTAACCCTTCAAGGTTCATTTTTGAATTTTTTGTTGACAGTTGCCAAGATTATTGCAGGTATTGTCGGTCACAGTACGGCTATGATAGCCGACGGAATACATTCGCTTTCGGATTTAGTAACGGATGTGATTGTAATCGTTTTCATCAATGTATCCGGCAAAGAAAAAGACAAGGGTCATCATTACGGACATGGAAAATTCGAGACTTTTGCCACTATGTTGATTAGTTTTGCCCTCTTTATTGTCGGTATAGGAATTTTGATTACCGGAGCCGGTAAAATTATTGATTCCTTAAAAGGAGAAATCATCGATAAACCCGGATATATTGCTTTGTATGCTGCGCTAATTTCAATTGTATTAAAAGAAGGACTTTTTTGGTACACAAAAATTGAAGGGAAGAAAATGAATAGTCAGACAGTGATTGCTAATGCCTGGCATCACAGGTCAGATGCCTTTTCTTCCATTGGAACAGCATTGGGCATTTCAGGAGCCATACTTTTAGGAGAACCCTGGCGGATACTTGACCCTATTGCAGGGGTGGTTGTGAGCTTCTTTATCTTAAAAGTTGCCTGGAATATAGCAAAACCCAGCATCAGCGAACTACTGGACAGTTCGCTTCCGGAAAAGACAGAAAAAGAACTGGAAGAAATTATTTCAAAAACAAAAGGAGTTGAATTTTTTCATAATTTAAGAACCAGAAAAATTGGAGAGAATATTTCTGTTGAGGTTCACATAAAAGTGGACAAAAACATGACCGTGGAATTATCTCACCAAATTGCGAGTAAGATTGAGCATGCGATAAGGGGGAAATTTGGAGAACATACCCATGTGATAATTCATGTTGAACCCTATAGGATTGATTGAAAAAACGATAGCACTGTGAAAAAAACCAACTATTGAAATTGACAGGAATTTTACTGTTATCATTTTTCATCTATGTTAAATTCTTCTATAACAAAGAAATGAATCAAATATGAAACCAATTGAACAAACTTGAGAATGTAGAGGTAATTAACATTTGGGGACATCAGGATGTTACATTAGAAGAAATAACCGTAATACCATAGAATTGCCGGGGTTGCGGGGAATCATCAATAACCCGGATTTTAAACCCTTCGAATTCGAGGGGTTTAGAAGAGAAGCGGGACTGAACAGTTTTGTTTTAACGCCCAAAAAATGGATTGAAACTACCCGGTTGAGTTCAAGCTCTATTTTATCATAGAATTCCAACGCCTTAAAGAAGAAGAACAAAAGCAATTGGGAACAGCCGGAACATAAAATAAAAAACCCCACATAATCAATTGATTATGTGGGGTTTCTGGTACCCGAAGCCGGAACAAAACCCTGATAAAATAGGAAACCAAATGAAACTTA
>CAZOUH010000117.1:2536-4734 GCA_964582935.1 uncultured Paludibacter sp. | reverse complement strand
TCTTTCACTCCCTTATTAATCAATATATTGTACCATGAAAAAATCTTTCTCATATCACTGGGATATACCCTTTCTTGATCGTATTCAGGCAAGACTTCTAACATATAGCTACGCAATGTAGCATTATCAGCTTTGTTTGCGATGGGACAAGGTTGGGCATTTTCCTTCTGACTGATATTTTCAAATACTTCACCCAAAGCGATTTCTCCTGTGTTGGTGAAAATTTGAATATCACCCAAGGATACCACTTTGTCCCTGAGAAATGTCGGCATGCGCTTCCCATCTGATAAGGACTCAACTATAATCATGTTTTTACCTTGTGAAACTTGTTTGTAAAGTCCCGGTTTTCCTGAAATTGACAGTATTTCTCTCAACATATTTTATGGTTTAATCTATGATTTCTTTTCCTTCGTAATAATTAATAAATGATTTGTTTATCAGCCTGTTACCTCCCGGCGTAGGATAGTTGCCGGTAAAATACCAGTCACCCTCAAAATTCGGACAAGCCTCGTGTAAGCCCTCAATGGTTTGAAAAACAATTTCAACAGGACAATCGACTTCAGCGGGAGTTAATATTTCCGCAATCTGAGCTGATATTTCAGCATCCGTAAACGGCGCATACAACTCAGTCACATAATTTACAACCTTTTCCTTAGGCAAATGTTCTTGTGCTTTCGATTTTTGATACACTTCATCAATGATGTGTTGACGTCCGGTACGCTTTAATAATTCTATGACTGCCCGAAATGCACAAAACTCTGACATTTTTGACATGTCTATACCATAGAAGTCAGGATAGCGTATCTGTGGAGAAGAAGAAACGATGATGATTTTCTTAGGCTCAAGGCGACTGATAATTTTCAACAGACTCTGTTCTAAGGTAGTACCACGAACAATGGAGTCGTCTATGGCAATCAGGTTGTCAAGCTTGCCACGACGGATAGATCCGTAAGTTATATCATAAACGTGGGTAGCGAGGTCATTTCTGGTCTTATGCTGAGAAATAAATGTACGTAACTTGATATCCTTGATCAGCACTTTTTCCGTATGAGGAGTTTGATTGGTTTTCAGTTTGATACCGTCTATCATGCCCTGAAAAGCCACTTCAGCAGTATTGGGAATAAAAGAAAAAACGGAATTTTCTACATCATAATCAATGCATTTCAATATTGAATCCGTCAATGTTTCTCCCAATCGTTTCCGTTCTTTGTAGATGTCGATATCGTTTCCTCTTGAAAAATAAATACGCTCAAACGAACATTTTTGCAAATGTTTGTCAGCTCCACGAATGGATTCAAACTTAATATTTCCGTTCTTTTTGATAATCATGGCGGTTCCGGGAGGCAACTCATGCACATCTTGTTCCTTAACATTCAGTGAAGTTTGAATGCCGGGACGCTCCGATGCAACCACAACAATTTCATCATCAACATAATAGAAACAGGGACGAATACCTTTTGGATCCCTGAACACAAAAGCATCTCCATGCCCCAGCATACCGGTAATCACATATCCTCCATCCCACATGAATTCACTTTTTCGGATAAAAGATGCTATATCTAATTGTTCTTCAATCTTTTGAGTAATTGTCAAATCATTGGAATAGCGCTGTTTGATAAAATCGTATTCTTTCTGGACTTCCATATCCAAACGATAACCAAGCTGTTCGAGCATCAAAAAAGTATCACCTTTGTCCCTGGGATGCTGACCTTTCAAGGTCAGATATTCAAATAACTCATCCACATTGGTCAGGTTGAAATTACCTGCCAACATCAAAGTTCTATTCTTCCAATTATGCCTTCTCAAAAAAGGATGCAAGTGCATCACACCAACCTGCTGATTAGAAGTACTATAACGTAAATGTCCCATATACATCTCTGCCGCAAAAGGTAAATGCAACTTCGATTGGGCAACATCATTTAAGATGTCTGGATCGGTCTGATCGATCTGCTGATTGACATTGGCAAAAATTTGCTGAATGGCATTGGTACCTTCCATCCTCTCGCGCCAGATGTATTCTTCACCGGGAGGCATGTCCAATTTGACGCCGGCAACTCCTCCACCCTCCTGACCACGATTGTGTTGCTTCTCTAAAAGCAAATAAATTTTATGCAAACCATATTGCCAGGTACCGTATTTTTGTTGATAATAATCCAAAGGTTTTAACAACCTTATCATCGCAATTCCACACATAATTT
>CAZOUH010000117.1:0-2436 GCA_964582935.1 uncultured Paludibacter sp. | reverse complement strand
ACTTTATGAACTTTCCAATCTCACCACCATTCTTCCCTTTATTTTTCCGGATAAAATGAGTTGGATAGCATCCGGGAGTTGTTCTAAGTTGATTTCCTGATACATATTCAATAAAGAGTCCGGTTTTAAATCTGTTGCTAAACGCTGCCATAATGCAGGGCGAAGTTCGGTCGGATAATTTTGTGCCGAAATGCCAATCAGGGTTACAGCTCTTAAAATAAAAGGAAATACATTCAATGGAAGATTAGTGGAAGCAACACTACCACAAGTAGTTACTGCCCCCAAGGGGTGTAAAGATTTAATAATTCTTGCCAAGATATCACCCCCAACCGTATCAATGGCACCGGCATAAGTAGCTGGAAACAAAGCTTTATCATCAGCAGACATAAAATCCCGGCGGGCGATAATTTCATCAGCACCACATTGTTTCAAAAACTCATATTCCTCTTGCTTGCCCGACACTGCAATCTTAGCATATCCTTTTTTGGTCAACATCGCCAAAGCCATAGACCCTACCCCGCCTGTAGCACCGGAAACAACAATCTTTCCGTCATCGGGCTGCACCAAATCCATCAAGCGCAACATAGAAATTCCGGCAGTAAAACCGGCAGTACCGATAATCATCGATTCCTTCAACGTTAATCCGTCAGGCAATTTAACTATCCAAGCAGCAGGCACACAGATATACTCGCCAAATCCACCGGGGGTATTCATTCCCAAATCATAACCGGTTACAATCACCTCATCACCAATATTAAAAGATGAAGATTTGGTTTCGACAACAACACCTGCGGCATCAATACCCGGCGTATGAGGATAGTTTTTGGTAACGCCTTTATTTCCTGTTGCCGATAAGGCATCTTTATAATTTAAAGAGGAATAATGAACTTGAACTAATACTTCGTTTTGTGGAAGATCTGTTGTATCGAGCATTTGGACAGAAGATAAATATTGTCCGTTCACTTCTTCAACAACAAAAGCTTTGTAATGCATATATATTAATAAAAAATTCAAATAAAAAGCGCTGAAAACTTTCAACGCTTAGACTTTAGTTTCACCATGATTTTTTTTCATGGAACAATTTCCATTGAAGATAGCATTGGGTTCAACAACCAGCGTTTGCGTCTGAATGTCACCCGTAAACACTGCTGAAGCCCTAAGGGTAATACATTCGGTTACAATAATACTGCCCACTACATGACCGATTATTTCGGCACTTTCACAAGCGATATTGCCCTTCAATACGCCGGTGTGTCCGATCACCACTTTGCCTTTACAGTTAATGTCACCTTGTACTTCGCCATCAATCCTGAAATCACTTTCAGAAGTGATGTTTCCGGTAATAATACTTCCGAAAGTCAGTGAGTTATAGACTGTTCCGGAACTATTAATCACTTCTTTAGCCATAATATTGAATGTTGAATTGTAAAAAAATAACGAGACCAAAATTACTATATTCTTTTCAGAAAATAAAATAAAATGAGAAATTATGTTTATATATTTATATTGTTTAATTTTGTAAGAAATTTAAACTTTCGATTCTCCGTACGCATACATGAAGATTAAACATTTATCACATTTCTCCGTCAACAAACAGAACTGGGATGAATTGATACTACAGGCTGACAATGGTTTAGTGTATGCATTATCCTGGTATTTAGACATCATATCACCACAATGGGAAGCTTTAATCAGCAGTGATTTAACGTACATCATGCCCATTCCGATTAAACGCAAATACAAACTTCCTTATATCGTACAACCTCCTTTAGCTCAACAACTTGGAGTGTTTGGAAACGCACCCGTTCCTGCCGAGATTATGCGTATGTTCATTAAAAATTTGCCTTCCTACAGCTATCAACTCAATTTAAATTATAATAATCTATATACTAAGTCATTGCAAATGCCCAACTATATTTTGAGCTTAAATGAAACCTACGATAAACTGATAAAGGCTTATTCTAAAAATACGAGGAGAAATATTCAAAAGGCAGAAAGTAATGCATTAAAAATCATACATAATTATAATATTAATGATTTTCTTTCCTTGTATGAATCGGTAAACAGAAAATATAAACTCATCGATTCTAATCGGATGCACGCCCTTATTTCACAAGGTCATGAACGTAGTATATTCAGAATCAAAGCAGTCGCTAATAAATCCGGAGATGTGACAGCAGCATTGTGTTATACGCTATTTAAAAATCGGCTGACTTATTTGATTCCGGTTTCCAACGAACAGGGCAAAAAGGATTCAGCTATGTTTTATTTAGTTGATCAACTTATCCGGGAGACATCGGGAAAAAACATCCTACTTGATTTCGAAGGATCATCCATACCCGGAGTTGCCAGATTTTATAAAGGTTTTGGTGCCACAAATCAACCTTATCATGTAATAAAAAAACTAAGACCCTCGTTTTTAGTGGGGAGGGTGTA
>CAZOUH010000116.1:0-4797 GCA_964582935.1 uncultured Paludibacter sp. | reverse complement strand
GGAGAAAATGTGTTTCCAAAAACGGCTATAGTCATATTTTTTTTGTTCGCTTATTTCGTTTATTTTTGTAGTTTGAATAAAAGAAATAAATCCACTACAAAGGAAATATTTTATTGTTGATTTTGCAAATCTTTAAGCATCATGACCAAATTAAGTGTAAACATAAATAAAATTGCCACCATCCGCAATGCAAGGGGTGGTAATATCCCCGATGTACTTCAACTTGCGGTTGACTGCGAAAAATTTGGAGCACAAGGAATTACTGTCCACCCGCGACCCGATGAGCGCCACATCAGGTATCAAGATGTGTTGGATTTAAAACCTTTGATTACCACTGAATTCAATATAGAAGGCTATCCTTCAGACCGGTTTATCTCTTTGGTGAAATCTGTCAAGCCCCATCAAGTTACGTTGGTTCCGGATCCTCCTGAGGCATTGACATCTAACGCAGGATGGGATACCATTAAGCACCATGATTTCTTGCGAGAAGTCATTGCCGAATTTAAACAAGCCGGCATCCGGGTATCTATTTTTATCGATACTGATTGTAAAAATATTGAAGCAGCGGCAAAGACAGGAACTGACCGGGTGGAGTTATACACAGAGCCTTATGCCACCGATTATTCGGTCAACAGGGAAAAGGCAATCGCACCTTTTATCAAAGCTGCCCAATGTGCCAAAGATATGGGTTTAGGTTTAAATGCCGGTCACGATTTGAATTTAGACAACCTGCAATATTTATCCGATAATATTCCGTGGATTGATGAAGTGTCAATCGGGCATGCCTTGATTTCAGATGCCTTGTATTACGGATTAGAGGCGACCATCAAAAAATATAAAGATCAACTAAAATAACATCTATTTAAAAATGAATAAGCTCATGTTTATACTGCTACAGGCAGATTTGATTGATGAAACCGTGATAACTGCCGGTGTTCCGGAAAAAATGAATTTATGGACAATGGCTACTTACGGTGGACCTATCGTAATTATCCTTGCCATTATGCTTGCCCTTGCCATTTATATGTTCATCGAACGTTTGGTCACGCTGAAACAAGCCTTGGAGGAAGATAAATCTTTTATGGACAGGATTAGGGATTATATTCACGATGGAAAAATTGAGGCAGCGCAGAAACTTTGTAAAGACACGAACAATCCAATTTCCAGGATGATTGAAAAAGGCATCAGCAGATTAGGGCGTCCGATGAGTGATGTGCTTGTGGCTATTGAAAACATAGGTAATTTAGAAATCGCCAATTTGGAGAAGGGGCTGGTAATCATGGCTTCTATAGCCGGTGGCGCGCCCATGTTGGGATTTCTTGGTACCGTGACGGGGATGGTGACTACCTTTTACAATATGTCGCTGAACAATACCGGAACAATCCAACTGTCTGATTTATCAGTAGGTATGTACCAAGCCATGGTCACAACCATTGCCGGATTGATAGTGGGTATCATTGCGTATTTTGGGTACAACTATTTGGTATCTCGTGTTGACTCGGTCGTACGTCGCTTAGAAGCCAGAAGCATAGAGTTTCTCGATTTACTAAATGAACCGGCATAACAATCACAAAATTAAAAAATTAGAAAGATGTCTATCAAAAGAAATTTAAAATTTGAAGCCGGATTTTCCATGTCGTCTATGACAGACATAATTTTCCTGTTGCTTTTATTTTTTATCATGGCTTCAACCATGTCATCGCCCAACGACATCAAACTTGACTTACCACAAAGCAGGGCAACGACCTCTACAAGATCGGTGGTAGCCAAGGTTTCTATTGATGGGAACGGACGGTTTTTTGTTGCCAAAGGAACTGCTAAACCCACCCAGATAGCTCCTGAAATGTTAGAGTCTTATATTTTAGATTTGGTTGCGCAGGATTCCACTACTTATATTGCCTTGCATGCCGATCAGCAAATTGCTTACAAAGAAGTTGTGAGGGTATTGGACATTGCGAATCAACATAAACTCAAATTAGTGGTTGCAACGAAGGCAACCGGAAAATAACAACATGCGAACTGACAAGTTTTTACATAAAATTCCCAAATCAAAATTATATGCCTATATTGGGACTATTGTCAGTGGGATCATCATCCTGCTCCTTTTGTTTTTTGTGGTATTACCCGGATTACAGCATGAGGAAGATGGTGGGGTGATGATTAGTTTTGGAGATGCCTATGAAGGCGGAGGCAGGGAAGATACAGGCACACAACGGGTGGAACAAAGTACAGCATCGGTACAAGAAAAGAATGAAGAAGTGATGACGCAACAAGATGCATCGGTGGCACTGCCGGATGCCAAGCAAAGGCAAGAAGAAATTGCCAAGGCAGAAGCAGAGCGGCGACTGCGACAAGAACAACAGGCTGCTCAGCAAGCCGATGATCTGATGGGCGGTTTGTTTGGATCTTCAAACTCAGGCGGAAGTGGGCGGACTGCAGGTGAAGAAACAGCAGGCAATCCTGTCGGCAAGGGAAGCATGGATGGCAATTCCTGGTCTTTGGACGGCAGGGATTTGTTAGGCACGATGCCGCGACCGGCGTACAGCACAAACACAGAAGGTTATCTGACCGTGGAAATTCGCGTCAATGATGCCGGCGAGGTTATCAGTACTCGAATTCAAAAAGGAACCATTTCTGATGTTACCATAAGAAATGCTGCCATGGATGCAGCCAAAAGAACCAGATTTTCGTCCGGTAAAGGAACAGTTACCGGAACCATTACATATAACTTTAAACTGAAGTAATCATGCGTATTTTTCTTTTTTTAGCAACAGGTTTTGAAGAAATTGAAGCAGTTGCACCTATGGATGTTTTTCGCCGTGCCGGCATTGATCTCACCACAGTTTCAATCACCGAAGATATAGTAGTAACCGGTGCGCACAATATTGGAGTAGAAGCAGATGAAATGTTTGATGAAATGGATTTTTCAGGTGATTTCCTGATATATCTTCCTGGAGGAATGCCGGGAACTACCAATCTCGACAATCACGAAGGCTTAAAAGCATTGCTTACACAACAATTAGCTAAAGGTAAAAAAGTAGCTGCTATTTGTGCTGCTCCCTCTATCCTCGGTAAAATGGGGGTTTTGAAAGATAAAGAAGCGGTTTGCTATCCCGGTTTTGAGTCGCAGTTGACAGGCGCGAAAATTCCTGAAACAAATATGGCAAAGTCAGACAATATACTGACTGCCAAAGGTCCGGGCGTAGCCATTCCTTTTGCCCTGAAAATTGTAGAAGAATTAAAAGGGAAGCAAGTGGCAGAAGAAGTAGCTGCAGCTATGATTTTGTAGCGTATTGATCCAATAATATCTTAGCAGCTGCGAAAGAGCTGATTTCATTGGCTAAGACTTTCTTTTCAATCACAGCAAGCATTTGAGCTATTTCATGATTTTGATAAAAGCCATCCCTGAGTTGCTCGTGGATGGTTTCGTACATCCAGTATTTTGCCTGTTGATTCCTGTGTTTATCAAAAAACTGATTGGAGCGTGTCAATTCTATGTAGCGCAACACCATATCCCAAATCTCAGCAATACCGGTTTTTTCCAAAGCCGAACACGGGATGACTTCAGGCGACCAGCCTGAACCCGTAGCGGGGAAAAGTCGCAAGGCACTCTGATACTGAGTTTTGGCGATGCGCGCTTTGTCAATATTATTCCCGTCCGATTTGTTGATGGCAATGCCGTCAGCCATTTCCATAATGCCTCTTTTGATGCCTTGCAACTCATCGCCGGCACCGGCTAATTGCAGCAAGAGAAAAAAATCGACCATAGAGTGTACGGCGGTCTCAGACTGTCCTACCCCAACGGTTTCGACAAAGATGACATCATAACCGGCAGCTTCGCAAAGGATGATGCTTTCGCGGGTTTTGCGCGCTACACCCCCCAATGACCCCGCTGATGGTGAAGGACGTATAAAAGCATTTTCAGCAACTGACAATTCCTCCATCCTTGTTTTATCGCCCAATATACTTCCTTTCGAGCGTTCACTGCTTGGGTCAATGGCAAGTACCGCCAATTTATGACCATTATTCACCAAATGCATTCCCATTGCTTCAATAAAAGTACTCTTCCCTGCTCCGGGAACACCCGTAATGCCCAAGCGGATAGAATTGCCTGTATAAGGCAAACAAGCTTCAACGAGCTGTTGAGCAAGCTGTTGGTGTTTGGGCAAAGCACTCTCAATCAAGGTAACAGCCTGACTAAGCATGGAAGTGTCACCTCTCCGGATACCATCCAAATACTCCGCTACCGTGAATTGACGGCGTTTTGTTTTGGGCTTTTGGTAGGGATTGACGGAAGAGATGTTTTCAACACCTTTATTGACCGTCAGACCTTTATAGGACGGATCATTTTCGGGATGCTTGTGATGATGAGACATGCAGCAATTTATTGTGGTACGGCAGGTTTGGGAATTACATCACCTTTGATGGTCAGCTGAACGGGCTTACTTGCCGCATTGGTATATACGGAAATGGATTTAATAAAGCTGCCCGGACGGTTCAGCGGATTGTATGATGCAGTGACACTGCCTGACTTTCCGGGTAAAATTGGTTCTTTAGTCCAGGAAGTAGCCGTGCATCCGCAAGAGGCTTGTACCCGATTGATGATCAAGGGGGCATCACCGGTGTTTGTAAACTCAAATTTTTTAGAAGCCAATCCGTCTTGTTCTTTGATTTTACCGAAATCGTGGGATGTTTTTTCAAACACCATAACCGGACTCTGGGCAAAAAATGCCACACTCATCATGAGACTCAAAAATAATATGCTAAATCGTTTCATATCTTTAATGTTTTAATCTA
>CAZOUH010000115.1:0-4818 GCA_964582935.1 uncultured Paludibacter sp. | reverse complement strand
ATTGTATCCGCCGCCACCATAACTGCGTCTTTCTGTTTTGGGACGAGCTACGTTGACAACAAGCGTTTTTCCTTCGAATTCAGTATCATTTAAAGCATCTATAGCTTTTTGACCTTCTTCATCGTTGGGCATTTCCACAAAACCAAATCCGCGTGAGCGTCCTGTTTCTCTGTCTGTGATAATGTTTGCAGATGATACTTCGCCGTATTCGGCAAATAATTCCTGTAAACTCGCACTCTCAGTGCTGTAGTTTAAATTTGAAACATAAATGTTCATTTTTTTGTTTTTTGAATGTAAAAATTATTGTTATTGTGATTTATTTGTTAAAGTGATTCTTACGGCATTCATGCCTCTGTCTCCTCTTTCTAATTCAAATGAAACCAAGTTTCCCTCAGCAATTGCTGCAGGTGCATGACTGATATGAAAAAAATACTTTTCAATACCGGAAAGATCCTTGATAAAGCCATATCCCTTTTCTGCATTAAAATGTTCTACGCGACCACTCAGCACGGTATCTTCCAATGCTTCCTTTTTAGGCGTAGAAACCTCTATACTCTCCAAATCTATCTCTGCATTGGCGTTGGGGTCAGGTGGTGTGCTGCTGATGACTCCATGTTCATCTACATAAGCAATCATATCGTCAAATGATTGCGTTTCAGCGGATTTACGTTCTGCTCTACGCTGTTGTTTTTCTTTTCTTTTCTTTTCTCTTTTTTTTTCTAATTCCTTTTTATTATACGAAATTGCCATTCAATTAATTTATTTATAGTTATTTACGCCAAGCGATTCATACGGTATCAAAAAAAACAGCTCAGCACTTACTAAGAAATAATTTAGAAAAAGATGATGAGAAATTTGAACGCCGCTCTTGTTAACAAAAAAGTTGATTTGAGGTCGATATTTGACGATGGTAGATCCGCCGGTTGGTGGTGGAGCGATACATTGCTAAAAAAGATTCAATAAAAACTCTGTTGTTCGAGGCACAAAGATACGCATAATATATTGAATACAATCCAAAGTTCAGATATTTATGCTTCTACACCCAAATGAGATGATGAATACAAGCTTGGAGGAACACCCACAGGGCGCAATGTGATTAGCAATAGGCGAAAGTCTGTAGAATCAACTATGCATAACAATACAACTGTTCATAGTATAGAACTGTTTGGTTTTCTGCTTCACTTAGGCGAAGAAGCAGACTTAGTGAATAAAATAAATCGTTTAGCCGAAAAATTCCAAAAAAACACAATAACCGTCGTCAGCACTTTAGATAACATGTAATGGAGATGAAGAACATCAGTAAATAACTGCATGAAATAATAAGTTAATAATAAACCAACTGCACCTATAATACCAAAGATAAATAGTTCTATCCAACGATTGCTAATGCGCCGTTGATTAAAAATCCAACTTATGCTGAACAAATATGTGATAACTAATCCTACAGAAAAGCTGATAATGGCAGACCAAAGATAGTAAAGATGAAAAATATCAGTCAGCAAATACAACAGTCCAAAATCTACTATGGCGGCTATACCTCCCGAAATAAAATAACGGATAAACTGAACAAACAAATGATCCGTTTTTTTTCTGATGATGGTTCTATAAATCATCTTTCCTAAATAACTTCGATTTCATCAGCCCCCATTTACACAGCCTGTACACTAAGGATACACGAAGTACACCTAATCCATAAATAGTACTCCGCCTCAGATTGATGGAAGATGCATCCTCAAAATATTTGGTGGGACAGGTTAGTTCCCCTATTTCATAATCGGCATAAAAAATCTGAGCCAACATTTCATTGTCAAAAATGAAATCATCAGAATTTTGCATATAGTCAATATTTTGCAATACTTCTGAAGAAAACGCCCGATATCCGGTGTGATATTCGGAAAGTTTTTGGTTCAGCATGATGTTCTGTATCAGGGTAAGGAATCGATTTGCAATGTATTTTATCATAGGCATACCTCCTTTTAAAGCGCCCTTTCCTAAAATACGGGATCCTAATACAACAGGATAAACATCATTTGCAATAATAGAAGCCATGGCATGTATTAATTTAGGCGTATATTGATAATCAGGATGCAACATAATGATAATGTCAGCACCCAATTCTAAAGCCCTATTATAACAAGTTTTCTGATTGCCTCCATAACCAGTATTTTGCTTATGTATCTGTATCTCTTTAATACCTAACTTTTTAGCTTTATCGATGGTATTATCCTGACTCAAATCATCGGTAAGAATTACCTCATCAACTAAGTCCATTGGAATCTCCTTGTAAGTAGTTTCCAATGTCTTTTCGGCATTATATGCCGGCATTACAACAATCACTTTCTTTCCGTTAATCATACTTTATAATACAGTGTTTAAAAAAAATTGAGCATTGGCAAAGGTAATATTTATTTTCAGATAAGTTTCCAGGACACAAGAGATTTACACTTTCATAAAATTTGTTCAGTTTAAATTGAATGACTAATTTTGCGAAGATTATTTTATACCAATATCAACACCTCCCTCATGAAAAGAAAATACATTTTCCTTCTTTTGTTGTCAGTTATTTTCACTTATACATTCACCCAAACTTTTGATTCAAAATTGAACCTGAATGGGGATAATGTGCATTATATGCAACTGGCTAAAAGCCTTGCTAATGGCAATGGCTATTCTTATAGTACTCCTGAGGGGACTATGCCCGCAAGTCATTTTCCTCCCGGATATGCTGCATTTCTATCTATTTTTATGCTCGTGGGTATCAACAGCCTGATCTTTTTCAAAATACTTAACGGCATATTGTTACTGATGGGTTTAATCGGATTATTCTACTTGATAAAGCAACAAACAAAAAATTTATCTTTAGCTTTTGCTGCAACTGCTCTCTCCCTATTTTCCGTCAAAATATTAGAATTTGCTTCTATGGTGATGTCGGAGATGTTTTTCTTTGCCTGTTCTGTACTCTTTTTCATCAGCTTATATCAATATGCCCAAAAAGAAAGTCTCAGTTATTTTAAAAATCTCTGGTTTTACATGAGTATTATCGCAGCTGTCGCAGCTTATTATACACGCACAGTTGGAGCAGCATTAATCTTTGCTCTGCCGGTATTTTTTTTATTCAGAAAAGAATGGATTCCGGCACTTTCAACAGTAGTTGGTAGTGTGTTGTTGATCATTCCATGGTCAATTCGAAATGCTGCACATGGCATAGAATCGCGCTATCTTGGTACCATCATGACTGTGAACCCTTGGCGACCTGAAAGTGGTACCATTTCTACCGTAGGTGAAATGATTAATAAAATGCTTGTCAATTTTGATGAAACTGTAATCAAAGGTTTTAAAGAAATTTTATTCCCTTTTTTAAGCATCAATTACGATAAAGGATCCGGATTTATACAGCTAATAGGCGGTCTATGTATAGTTGCCATCATATTTTACGGAGCTTGGAAAATGGATAAAATCAGATGGCCTCTGATTGCTTATTTAATAGGACAAATCGGATTGTTTATGTTATGGCATGGTGGAAATGGCAGTCGCTACGTGGTACCCATTGCACCGTTTTTATTTCTTGGTTTTTATCTTGGGTTGTACCATCTTATACTCTTATTCTGGAAGAAAGAAAATAAACTAAAACCACATCTTCCTTATGCATTTTTGTTTATGGTATTTTTGATGTATGCTCCTGTGCAAGCACAAGCTGAGCGAGCAAAACAACCCGTTCATCCGGCTTATCAAAATTATTTTACCATTGCCAAGGAAATGCAGAAGCAATTTCCAAAAGATGTGATTTGCTGCTGCCGGAAACCTGAATTGTTTACCTATTATGCTTCTAATATTTATGCTGTCAACTATAAATACACCATCGACACCCATGAATTATTAGAAGATTTAATTCAGAAAAAAGTTGATTATGTAGTATTGGAACAATTGGGATATGGCTCCACAGGGAGATATTTGTATCCGGCGATTGCGGCAAACCCCGAATTGTTTCCCGTCACCTGGCATTTGCCCAATCCTGATACTTATCTGCTGAAATTTGAACGAGAGAAGGCAAGAGAAAAACTTCAGCATGAAAACTCGCAATAATAGTTGAAGAAAATCAGGTACAGCCATCATCTCTTAAACGCAATCATCTACCACAGTTAATATTTGCGTTTTCTTGACAGGTGGATATAGATTAGAGACTATCAACAAAATTGATTATTTTAGCAATTTTTTTTATAGAAGTAGATTCATGAATAAGACTTTGCAATTAAGCCTTACCCCCGAACAAGCCCATAAGGAAGATTTGTTATTGACCATGATTGCGGAAAAACTGCAAATTTCCGTGGATGGGATTGATTCTTTTAGGATTCTCAAAAAATCCATTGATGCGCGCACGATACATCCTAAAATCAATATGACTGTGGCTGTTTTTCTTACTGATGAAGAACCGGATGCATTATACAACAAGTCATTTGATTACCAACAAGTGGGCGATAAAGAATCGGTATTGATTGTGGGTGCCGGTCCTGCCGGGCTATTTGCAGCTTTGAAATTGTTGGAATTGGGATTGAAGCCGGTGATATTAGAACGCGGTCGCCCGATTGATCAACGTGTGGAAGATGTTAATTTGCTTCAAAAGGAAAAAGCTACTATCAATCCTGAATCCAATTTTGCTTATGGAGAAGGTGGTGCAGGGACCTTTTCGGATGGAAAGCTATTGACACGCTCCAAAAAGAAAGGAAATATACAGGGCGTTTTAGAGACTTTTCATTACCACGGTGCAAAAGATTCCATTTTATACGATTCCAATCCACACATCGGTTTTGATGTATTGCC
>CAZOUH010000114.1:0-4838 GCA_964582935.1 uncultured Paludibacter sp. | reverse complement strand
AAATTGGTTGCCACGTTATACCAAACGGGCTTTGGAAGATTTTACAGACTACATTCTTCTGACTAATTTCCATAATTATGTTGAAAAGTTTGCAGCCTGGTATAATGTTCCGGTCTTGGGTAAAGATGGTACCATGACTAATGCATCTGCCAACGGCATCACCATCATTAACTTTGGGATGGGGAGTCCGAATGCCGCTCTCATCATGGACGTGCTGTCTGCCATTCAGCCGAAGGCGGTATTATTTTTAGGTAAATGTGGTGGCTTGAAGGATAAAAATCAAACCGGAGATTATATATTACCCAGTGCTGCCATCCGTGGGGAAGGAACTTCCAACGACTATTTTCCGCCTGAAATTCCGGCTTTACCGGCATTTAACCTACAACGTGCGGTTTCTTCGAATATACGCGATTTTGGGAAGGATTACTGGACAGGAACGGTTTATACCACCAATAGGCGCGTGTGGGAATGGGATGAGAATTTCAAAAAGTATTTGATAAGTACACGTGCTATGGCTATTGATATGGAGACGGCTACGCTATTTTCAGTTGGTTTCCATAATAGCATTCCCACCGGCGCTTTGCTCTTGGTTTCGGATATGCCCATGCATGAGGAAGGGATTAAAACTTCGGATAGCGATAAGCAAGTAACGGAAAGTTTTGTGGATGAACATATTCAAATAGGGGTGAAATCATTGAGTTCCTTGATACACAACAGCAGGACAATCAGACACTTAAGGTTTGAATAAAATCAATAATAAACCTATCTAACAAGCAATATTTAGATGTACGATTCCATTTTAAATGATTTAAAACAAAAAAAATATGCTCCTGTCTATTTTTTGATGGGGGAAGAGCCTTATTATATTGATTTATTGTCGGATTATTTCCAAGATAAAATTTTGGATGAAGCGCAACAGGCATTCGATCTGACTGTTTTGTATGGAAAAGATGTGGATATTGCGACAGTTATCAATACTGCTAAGCGATTTCCGATGATGTCGCCTTATCATGTCATGATTGTGAAAGAAGCACAGCATATCAGGGATATAGATAAATTGTCTTTCTATCTGAAACAAGTTTTGCCGAGTACTATTTTGGTTATTTGCTACAAATACGGCAAGGTGGATGGTCGCCAAAAGTGGGTCAATCAACTTAAAAAAGTCGGTGTTCTCTTTGAATCCAAGAAGTTACGCGATTATGAAATGGCTCCCTGGATTAGTAAATATGCCAAAAGCAAGGGCTTGATGGTGGAAGATAAGGCATTGATGATGTTGGTTGACTTCTTGGGAACGGATTTAAGTAAAGTTGCCAATGAGATTGATAAATTGGTGATTACGCAAGAAAATGGCAATAAAAAGATCAGTCCGGAAATCATCGAAAAAAACATAGGCATTAGCAAAGATTATAATGTTTTTGAACTGCAAGATGCCTTGATACGAAAAGATGTAGTGAGAGCCAACAGAATCATCAATTATTTTGCTGAAAATAAGAAAGCTGCACCCATACAAATGGCATTGTCTGTTTTATTTGGATTCTTTAGTAATCTTATGATATTCCATTACTTACCCTCTAAAACAGCTGAAAGTGCTGCCTCAGAGTTTAAAATTCATCCCTTTATTGCACGCAATTATGTGCAGGCAGCCAAGACCTTCAGTGCCCTGAAAACCATGCACATCATCACGTATATACGAGAAACAGATGCCCGTTCCAAAGGCATAGATAATCAAAGTGCAGATGATGGAGATTTACTCAAAGAGTTAGTCTTCAAAATTTTGCATTAAGTAGTTAATTTAATTATTCAATAATAGTTACCATGTCCGACAATCATATCCCCGCTATTTTTGTTTCCTTGCTATCAGAATCTTTGCAAATAAGCAATCTGCAAGTCAGAAATACCGTACAATTGCTGCAAGAAGGTGCAAGCATCCCTTTTATCAGTCGCTATAGAAAAGAAAGAACCGGTGAATTGGATGAAGCACAGGTGGGCGACATCAAAACGCAATACGAAAAACTGCTCGAAATTGAAAAGAGAAAGGAGACCATCCTGAAGAGTATAGAAGAGCAAGAAAAATTGACGCCTGAGCTTCAAACGCGTATTGAAGGCTGTTGGAATGCCACTGAATTAGAGGATATTTACCTGCCTTACAAACCCAAACGCCGTACACGTGCTGAGATTGCACGAGAAAATGGCTTAGAACCTTTGGCTAAAATGATTATGAGGCAGCAGGCAGGTGATATCATGCAGTTTGCCAAGCCTTTTGTAAAAGATAAAATTGAAAGCGAAGAAGCTGCTTTACAAGGTGCTTCCGACATCATAGCCGAATGGGTCAGTGAAAACGAAAAGTCGCGTAACAGCATCCGTAGAATTTTTCAATATGAAGCCATTATCAGTTCTAAACTTATCAAAGGCAAGGAGGAAGAAGCTCAAAAGTACCGCGATTATTTCGATATGTCTGAAAAGCTTTCCCGAAGCTCTTCTCATAGGATTTTAGCCATGCGCAGGGGAGAAGCTGAAGGTTTTTTAAGGGTGAATATCAGTCCGGATGATGATAAATGCATAGAAAAACTAACCAACTTTTTTGTAAAAGCTGATAATGCTTCCGGTGAATTGGTCTATAAAGCCGTTCAAGATTCCTATAAACGTTTACTGAAACCCTCTATAGAGAATGAATTTGCTGCAGCAAGCAAGTTGAAAGCAGATGTAGAAGCCATACGCGTATTTGCTGAAAATTCCAAGCAATTATTGTTGGCGCCTCCCTTGGGCGAAAAAAGGGTATTGGGCATAGATCCGGGTTTTCGTACCGGTTGCAAAGTCATTTGTTTGGATGCGCAGGGCAATTTATTGCACAATGAAACCATTTATCCACATCCGCCGGTAAATGATTTTGCCAAAGCTTCTCGTAGCATGCAAAAATTGGTAGAAGCTTATGATATACAGGCAATTGCTGTTGGGAATGGTACAGCAGGACGGGAGACTGAAAGATTTGTGCAAAACATTCGCTACGACCGTAAGGTGCAGATATTTGTGGTTAGCGAAAACGGTGCATCCATCTATTCAGCTTCTAAAATAGCACGTGAGGAATTTCCGGAATATGACGTAACGGTTCGTGGTGCGGTATCTATTGGTCGTCGATTGATGGATCCCTTAGCGGAATTGGTGAAGATTGATCCTAAATCCATTGGAGTAGGGCAATACCAGCATGATGTAGATCAAACATTATTGAAAAATTCCTTGGATCAAACTGTTGAAAATGTGGTAAATAGAGTAGGGGTAAACCTCAATACTGCTTCCAAGCATTTGCTGACGTATATTTCCGGATTAGGTCCACAATTAGCGCAAAATATCGTGGATTATCGTGCTGAAAATGGTGCTTTTAAGAATAGAAAAGAATTGTTGAAAGTCCCTAAGTTAGGCAATAAGACCTTTGAACAATGTGCCGGTTTCTTGCGCATTCCCGATGGGGATAATCCTTTGGATAATTCTGCCGTGCATCCGGAAAGTTATGCCATAGTCGAACAAATGGCTAAAAACTTAAATACCGAAATTGATAAGCTGATACGTAACAATGATTTGATTCAACAGATTGATTTAAAAGCTTATATCACTGAAACCATCGGTTTACCAACATTGAAAGATATAGTTACAGAATTAGAAAAGCCCGGAAGAGACCCGCGAAAACAAGTACAAGTACTTGAATTTGATGCCAATATCCGTCATATCGAAGATTTGCATAGCGGTATGGAATTGCCCGGTATAGTAACCAATATCACTAATTTCGGAGCATTTGTGGATATAGGCATCAAAGAAAACGGCTTGATTCACATCTCCAAATTAGCCGATCGCTTTATCTCCAATCCTGCCGAAGTGGTTTCACTACATCAGCATGTGAAAGTCAAGGTGTTAGAAGTTGATTTCCAAAGAAGAAGGATACAGTTGCAATTGCTTCATACATAAATTTTAATTATATAAGACTCATTATATGTCAGTTACACAAAATATTCAAAATATTCGTTCTCAAATTCCTGGATATGTACAATTAATCTGTGTTACCAAATTTCATTCGGATGAAATCATTATGGAAGCCTATAATGCCGGTGAAAAGGCATTTGGAGAGAGCAGGGTGCAAGAATTTCTACCTAAAAGAGAACGGCTTCCGAAAGATATACATTGGCATTTTATCGGTCATTTACAAAGAAATAAAGTCAAATACCTGATTCCCGGTGTCGATTTGATACATGGGGTAGATTCAGAAAAATTGTTGAAAGAAATTGACAAACAAGCCAACAGCTCAGATTGCGTGGTGAATTGCCTGTTGCAAGTCCATATAGCCGATGAACAAACGAAATTCGGCTTTTCTGCTGATGAATTAATAGCATTATTTCAAGCCAATTTCCTAAAATCCTATCCCAATGTGCGCATTTGTGGATTGATGGGGATGGCAAGTTTTACCGATAATCACGAACAAGTGAGAAAAGAATTCAAAAAGCTCAAACAACTCTTTGATACTATTCAGCAAGACTATCAATCCGGTAATCCGCATTTTAAGGAACTCTCCATGGGGATGTCTGATGATTATCCAATAGCTGTAGAAGAAGGCAGTACGATGATTAGGGTGGGGACTTTGATATTTGGGGAGAGGGAGTATTGAACTAAGAACGAAGAACTAAGAACGAATAGTGAATAACGAATAATGAATAGTGAATAACCCCTAAATCCCCTAAAGGGGACTTTTGAGTGTAAAAATGTTGATTGACTGCACGTTGTCATATGGCGCAAATATAGGGGACTTTTGAGTGTAAAAATGTTGATTGACTGCACGTTGTCATAGCCCCCTT
>CAZOUH010000113.1:0-4847 GCA_964582935.1 uncultured Paludibacter sp. | reverse complement strand
GTGCATGCTCAAAGTCTTTTTGAGGATGCAGAATTTGATATAGGAAGTTCAAATTCAGCTAATACAAACGTTGAATTTGGTGGTTTTGGGCGAGGTTCGATCTTTGGCGGTGGTAAACAATATCAGTTAGCATCGTCTTTTGCCGAGATGTCCTTTCAAACCCGACTTAAAAGTCGCGAAGCGCTATTGAATGGCGATATCCGTTTGAGAAAAGGACTTATGTTTGAAGAAGATGTTCAACTGATTGAGATTAAAGAACTATATGCCGGTTACAGCTCAAACAGTTTTGATTTGTTGATTGGCAATCAATTGGTGAACTGGGGACGTACGGATGGATTCAATCCTACAAACAATATTACACCCAATGATTTTTTCTTTTTGTCATCTGACCCTGATGACCAGAAAATGTCCAATTTTATGCTGCGCCTGAAATACAGGTTTTCTTCTAAAATTGATGTTGACCTGATAGGTATTCCCTATTTTAAACCTTCCATCTATCGTTTCGATCTTTTTGATATGAATCAGCAAATGCAAATGGATCTTGCCTGGATTAGCTTGCCTACCATGGATATTCATGTCAATTTTGACCCCTTAGAACTTCCACAAAGGAAATTGTCGAATGGTAGTTTGGGTGCGAGGCTGAATTTTGAATTGCCCAAAATAGGCTTTGCAGTTTCTTATTTTAGTGGCTATGATCCGTACCATGGCTTCGATTTGATTGATTTTGATTTGGATATATTGAATACTGCTAATCCCATTCAAATACAATATCAACCCAAGGTATATAAAAAGAAGACCATAGGCTTTGATATGGCTTTGCCTATGCCTAATTTTTTGCTGAAAGCTGAGGCTGCATATAATATTGTGAAAAATAAGGATAGTCTGATGTATGTCCCTAAAAGTGATTTGAGTTATGTAATTGGCATTGAAAAGATGTGGAATGATTATGTATTTATTCTTCAATATATAGGGAATACAGTAACAGACTTTGAACCTCTGACAGAACCGGTTTTAAGTGATTTTAATAATTGGGATTTGACACAGTTACCTGCTTATGCTGATAAGATGTCTGTTTACCAAAGTAAGATGTTCAATCGACTGATATTTAATCAACCGGCAGAATTTAATCATGCCTTTGCTTTGACAGTGACCAAATCCTTTGCACATGAAGAATGGAATACGGAATTTACTGCATACTATAATATGACAACTAAGGAGTACATGTTGCGTCCCAAGTTAAGTTGGAAAGTGAATGATTACCTGACAGCTGTTGTAGGTGCTAATTATATGCAAGCCAAGCATATGACCTTATTCGATTTTTCATCTAAGGTGATGAATGGAGGATTCGTAGAGCTAAAGGTGAGTTTTTAAATCGTAAATTTTAAATCGTTAAATCGTAAATAATTTCATGTTTAATGTAAAGAAATCCATGTTTGTTGTGCGCTACCGTTGGTGGATTATTGTAGCGACCATATTGATTGTGATGTTGTCGGTAATTCGACTGTTTCAGATTCAAATCAATCCTGATTTGGAGTCTTATCTTCCTGATACCATGTTGTCGCGTCAAAACTCAAAACATATCAATGAGATTTTTGGGGATGAAGAACCTCTGTTGATTGTCATTGGTAATGATGATGTTTTACAGGCTGAAACTTTGGAACGGATTCGGGGAATCAGTGAAACCTTTGAGGCGGACGGTCGTTTCAGTCATGTCTTTTCGCTCTGTCAAGCCAAAAATATTCGCTCCGAAGAAGGATATATGTTGGTTGATCCAGTGGTTGCGGATATTCCCCAGACTGCGGAAGAACGTGAAAATCTACGTGTAAGCATTCGAACTAATAAATTAGCCTATGGTTTAGTCGTGTCTGAAGATTTTCAAACCGCTTTGATTATCCTAAGCTCCAATAAGTCGGCTCCCGATGATGAATTGATGGCATTTGTTCATCAGACTATTGCTGATAATCCGGGACAGGAGAAAGTTTATGTGACCGGACAGGCTTTTTTGCGTGAAGATGCCAACAAAAAAATCAGTCGAGATTTGATTGTACTGTTGCCGGTCGGTTTGATCCTGATGTTTATCATGCTTTGGTTGTCTTTCCGAGAATTAAAAGCCGTATTTTTACCTTTTGCGGTGGTGGTATTCTCTATTGTCGTCTCCATTGGATTGATTCCGCTTCTTGGATGGGAGTTGAGCATCATCGGTGTGTTGATACCGATAATGATGATTGCCATTGCCAATAATTACGGAGTTTATTTTATAGCTCGCTATCAGGATATAAACGCCAATGAACCGCACTTGACGATGCACAAGATTGTCCAGTATTCGGTGGAATACCTGACAAAACCCATTGTGTTTTGCGGACTTACTACCATAGTCGGAGTGTTGGGATTGGTAACTCACCTGATGCTTCCCGCGCAACAAATGGGGGTGGTGACTTCCATCGGAATTGCATTTGCTTTGTTGGCGAGTTTGTTATTTGTTCCTGCTGCTATGTCGTTGATGAAAAAAGGCAAACCCCACAAAGATTTAACCGGTGAAAGCAATCGATTTTTCTCACGTCTATTGACAGGTACGGGTCACTTAATCACTAATAATCCCAAAAGGGTATTGGTCTTTTTTGGGGTGTTTTTTACGATTTGCACCCTCGGATTGTTTTTCTTTAAAGTAGCACCCGACAATAATAAAGTCTTACCGGAAAAACATCAATTCAATAAAGCCATTCGAGTCATCGACAGAGATTTTGGAGGAAGTAAGATGCTCAATGTGATGGTGGAAGGGGATGCAAAAGATCCAAAACTATTAAATAAATTGGTTGAATGTGAAGATAAACTGATGGCGCTTCCTCAGGTAGGCTCTGTGACTTCCTTGGCTACGGTGGTTTTAGAAATCAGTAAAGCCATGAATGATGCAGACAGTGAGGCGTATGGGAAAATACCTGACAGTAGGGACGCAGTTGCACAATATATAGAACTATACTCCATGAGCAGCGATCCGGAGGACGTAGAACGTTTCGTCGATTTTGATTATATGAATACCTTGATGACCATTCAGTTTAAAGCAGACGAAATCGCAAGTATTGACGAGGTGTTGAATGAGTTGCAAATCATCATGGACGATGGTGACCCTTACCCATATAGCGTTGGCGGCTATGCCTTGATAGAAAAAGAGATGAGTGAATCTGTGATGAAAGGTCAAAATTACTCCTTGATTTTTGCCTTTTTTGCCATCATTATATTATTGGCTATTATTTTCAGAAGCATCACTGCCGGACTGATTGGCAGTATTCCTCTGGCTTTTGCCGTGTTTTGTACTTTTGGCTTGATGGGGTGGTTGGGGTTTGAACTGAATATTGTCACAGCATTGTTGTCGTCCATTTCCATTGGTTTGGGCGTCGATTTTACCATCCATGTTTTCTGGCGCATTAAATGGGAATTAGCATTGGGCAAAGATTATCCCGAAGCCATCAAAAATACTTTGATAACCATAGGTAGAGGAATCAGCATCAATGCTTTCTCGGTGATGGTAGGATTTGCAGTCTTGTTTATATCCGCTTTCCCATTGATTCGCTCATTTGCTTTCCTGATTATCATTTCTCTGTTCCTGTGTTTGATATGTGCATTGGTGTTTATCCCCGCACTATCATTGGTACTTAAACCAAAATTTTTAGAAAAATCATTTTAAATACTCACTTTTAAAATAACAATCATATGAAATCGAATTATTATATTGTATTATTAATCTTGCTTGTTTTTCCTGTTTGCTATGGAAATATTAGCGCGCAAGATGCTGAAGCAATTAGTAAAAAAGCAATGGATGCCATTGAGGTTCAGGATATGGAAATGATTTCCACCATCAATATTTATGATGCCAAGGGAAATGTCCGAACCCGACAAATCAGTACGGCATCTCGTAAATTTACGGAATGCACTAAAATGCTGATACGTTTTCTGGCTCCCGCCGATGTCAAAGGGACGACTTTGTTGGTGCACGATTACGAAGATAAAGACGATAGTCAGTGGATATACATGCCCGCCCTGCGCAATGTGAGAAGGATTGTCAGCACCGAAAAAGCCAAAAATTTTATGGGTTCTGAATTTACAAATGCCGATATGAGCAAGCCCAATTTAAAGGACTACAACTACTCAATTTTAGGTGAAGAAGTGTATGAGGGTAAAAATTGCTGGAGAGTAGAAGCAACCAGTAAAACCGATCAGATTAGGCAGGAGAACGGCTTCAACAAAAGAGTTAGTTTGATTGATAAGGATTCATACCTCTGCTATAAGATTGAGTATTACGACATTTCAGACAAGATGTATCGTGCACAATATATTTCAGATTACAGAAAATTGCAAAATGGAAACTATTTTGCTTATAGTATGATCATGGAAAATTTAAGAAACGGCAGAAAATCTGAAATGATAGTGGATAAATTTCAGCTTGGCTCCAAGCTTTCAGAAAATATTTTCTCTCCTTCTATGTTAGATAAATAGTTTTCAATAGTAAAAATGCTTATGAACACCATCAAATGCTTCCTTTTTTTAACTGCTGTTTTGTCCTTTTTTTCTTTTGTCAAAGCACAAACAATTGAGCTAAAAATGCTGAATGTCAGGTCAAACGCCGGACAGCTCTGTGTTGGTGTTTTTGATAGCCAAGAATCATTCAAAACAGAACAGCCTTGCTTTGAAAAGATATGTCATAAAAATCAATTTGAAGAAGAGCATTATTCGATAAAAATTCAATTACCTGCCGGAGTCTATGGCATTTCTGTCTTGGATGATGAAAATATGGACGGCAAGATGAATTTTAATTTAATTGGCGTACCTACGGAAGGATTTGGTTTTGGTGG
>CAZOUH010000112.1:0-4862 GCA_964582935.1 uncultured Paludibacter sp. | reverse complement strand
CCCAGCATGAAATTCAATCCCTGTACTTCATAACCGTAAAACTGTTCGTATTTGCTGTTCAGCAGGTTATTCAATTGGGCAAAAGCAGAAAAGGTTTTATTGAATGTATAAGTTGACCCTAAGTTGATGTCAATTTTTGGTTTCATTTTGAAAGGATTGTCACCTAATTTAGCATAGCGCTCTCCTTCATAAAATGCCATTGCCATTACCGTCAGATTTTTATTGATTCTGACATCTGTTGTAAAGTCCGCTTCAACAGCAGGTTTCATCCAGGCATAAGCTTCGGTCTTTACGTTCCAGGCATTATACACTCCCTTCAGCTGCACATTCACGATGTCTTTGTGGTTATAATTGATACGCACGCCGGTCTTGAATAAAGATGCATTGCTGTACAGCACATCAAACCTGTTGGTAAATAAATCGGTAAACTCCCCTAAATCAGTAGCGGAGGCATATGCTTTATTTACATAGAAATATTGATCGACTATGTATCTGTAATCCACAAAAGCATCTATTAAAACCGAGTACAGTGGTTTCAACTTAAATCCGAAATATGGATTCACGGGAGTATAAACATCTTTCACCCTTACATCATGAAAAATGTAGGGGTTTTCAGCATAGATGGTATTTAAACTCGACACATCAAAACTACCTGTCACGCCGCCATACAGCGACAGCCATTTGGGAAATACGCGCCATTCAGCACTTACATCCGGCATGGGATTAAACACGCGACCGTGCACAATAGAAAAATCAGTCTGCAAGCCGGCACGCAGGTACCAACTATCACCTTCCATCAGATAATACGGATTTAAAGAAAGGATGGCATAATAATGCCAAAAATTAATTTGAGTCGAATCTTCCGCTGCATAAAAAAGATTTGTCAAGTCAACATCCACTCCCAACCTGTGATTTCCCAACGCCCTGTCAAAACCATATTGTGCCTTCACCACAGTCTCTTTCAACCCATGGTTAGCATGCAAAAATTCATAATTCAACTCGCCCTTATGCTTTGTGCCTACAACATCCTGTAAAGAACGAAAACCGATTTGTCCATGATATCGCCAGAGCATCTCATTCAACGGACTATTTGCTAAATCCGCTAAATTGATGGTTTGCGGCGTGCGGGTAATTTCCGTAAGATATTGTTCCGTATAATCAGGAAAGATGTTGAGCAGCAAATCAGATAAACCATCTGAGGCGATACCGGTTCCCGCCGTTCCATGAAAATTATTACCGTAATAATTAAAAAATCTGTGCGAGACACCTGCTTCTGCATACAAATCATAAGTAGAAAAGTAATGATTATACGCCAAGTTTGCACGGCTAAAAGCATGTTGTTTTTTACCGAATGTTCCAAGGTGATTTAGCCTCAAATCCAAGCGGTCTTTGTCTTTATTGACGATGGGCAAAGCTAATTCACCCAAGGTATTCCAATAGTTGCCTGCCCCTAATCTGAGAAAAGCTTCTTTGGGAGACGAAATGGGCTGATGTTGAATTTGTTCGGCAGATAAAGTGATGATTTGTCTTTCCAAAGGCAAAGGCTGATAGATTTCAGAATAATCCACGTGTCCTTTTTTAGAGTCTATCCGGAAAACTTCCGGAATACCGGTAATCTTACCCGCATCTTGAATCACAGGCTCAAAATCTCTTTCTACCGTTACATTCCTATCAATTTTATCTTGCGCAATCCCTGTATGCACAACCGCAAGAAACGCTAAAACAATGAACCAATATTTTTGATGAGTTATCATATGCTGTTTAAATTTGTGTTGAAACGAAAATTTTAGCAATCAATTAATTACTTTCGACTTTTCCCTTTTGGAGATGGCATTCAAACGGGTTGTTATCATCTCCTGAATGTCATCATTTGTTTTGTAATTGCGCTGCAAACTTAACAAGTACTGCTTGGCTTGGAAGTCTTGTTGTTGAGAAATGTATATATCCGCAAGCAGGATAAAGCTTCGGGCTAACCAATACTGAAAAGGCGTGTTCTTTTGGGCAAAGTCTAAAATTTCCTTTTCAGCATCTGCCAAATTCCCTGCTTGAAAATAAACTTGGGCTATCAAATACTTGGATTCAGCTCCCACAGCAGTCCGTGTATCAGTGGCAAGCAATTTCAAATCTTCAAGTGCCTGATCCGATTGATTGGTAGCCATATAAGCTTTAGCCCTGTGGAATCTCGCTTCGTTCAGCACCTCAGCTCCCGATTTGGAATCAGCCAATATTTCACCTACAATATGGATGGTCTTTTGATAATCTTTCAACTGATAGCTGCTGCGCAACACCCCTAACCGAGCCGTGTTTTTTCGCTCACCGGTTTGGGCAATCTGAATCAATTTTTCAAAGTATCCCAAAGCGACGTCATACTTTTTCTGATCATAGGTAATTTCAGCAGAGCGAGTCAAAGCCTCTTCCATATACTGATTGCCCTGTATTTTCATCAGTTCTTGATAGGCTGAAAGCGCATGCTCATAATCTTCTAATCTATAATAGCTATCGGCGATATAGAATTGTGCTGCAGTGCAATACTTGCCACCTCGGCAATAATTATTCAGATAAGTCCGAAAGCCCGTAATGGCTTGTTTGTAAGATGCATTCATGTACTGTTTTTCTGCAGCGATATAGCTAATCGAATCTTCATGGCTGACGCTGATGCGTGAAGACTTCATATCTAAGGTATTCACATAGGTCAAATATGCGGGCACATCATTCATTTCTATGTAGATTCCCTCTAAACTTTGTAAAGCCGAGAAAGCTTCAACCGATCCGGGGTATTGAGCAACGACCGACTTATAAGCAGCAATTGCCTCCGGATATTTTTCCTGATTCTGATGGATCATGCCTATTTCATAAGCCGCATAGCGCGCCATATTGCTATTGGGCAGCAAATCCAACAAACGGCGATAGGCATTCAAAGCCTCCCCTTCATTTCCCAACATGATATAAGCCCTTCCTGTTTCGTACAAAGCATCATCTACAAACTCAGATTTTGGGTAAGTTTTGACCAAGTCATTCAGTCGAGAAATTTTCGTACTGTATTTCTTTTGTAAACCGGCAACATATCCACTTTGGAACAGGGCGTAATCACCGGTATTGGGACTTAAATTTGCGGAACGGGTATAAATTAACTCGGCATTGCGGAAGTCTCTGTCATAAAAATAACAATCTCCAATGCGGTTTAAGGCATCAGCAAAAACATCCGATTTCTTATTGCGCTCAAGCGTGGTATAACGTTCAAAATAATCCTTTGCCGACTTGAAATTCTTCTGTGAAAAATAAGCATAGCCCATCCCATAATGCGCCGGAACGTAGTTTTTGCTCCTGTTCGCACCGGGAAGTTTGAAAAAAGCACTTAAATCATGGATGCTTTTTTGATGCATGCCCAATCTGTAATAGCTTTCGGAACGCCAATAATAGCTTTCAGCTGCATAAATTCCGGCAGGAAGATGTTGGATGGACAGGGTGAAATAATCTGCTGCCTGATTAAAATCCTGACGAGCAAAAGCCTCTGTCCCCAATTGATAAAGGATATACTGCTTGGCTTCTAAAATTTTCTCATTGGGCTGCGCAATTTTTTGGATGGATTGATAAGCCAGTTCATAATTTTTGGTGGTCATATACTCCATTGCCAAATAACTTTTGACTTTGTTAGCCTCTCTGGAGTTGGGAAACTCATCTAAAAATTGCTCCAAGGCACTGATGGATTCGCCGAACGCAGAGGTGGTTTCATAGGTTGTCAGCGCATAATTCAGCAACGCTTCTTCACGTACCCCCGCGTCAAAATTTGTTTGCAAAGCTGCTTCAAATGCCAAGCGGGCATTTTCTTTATCATTGACTCTGATGTAGGCATTTCCAAGGTGTAAATAGGCATTTTCCGTCATGGCGTCAGCCTCGGTGGTCACCCGTTGAAGATACGGAATGGATGAATGATACCTGTTTAAGCGAATGTGCGCTATCCCCAACATATACAAATCCTTACGCAACACTTGTTCTGACATGCTTTCGTATCTTTTCAGATAGGCAATGGCATCTTCAAATTGATCTTCAGCATAAGCTGATTCCCCTTTGATGCGGTAGATTTCTGCATTTTCCTGATGATTGGGATAATGGGTTGTGATGAACTCATATTTTTTATTCATTTCAGGCTTATTACCCAATAGATAATAAATCTGAAACAGATAATAAGCAACTTTTTCTTGGTAAGTCACGCTGTTTTCTAAACTCAGAAATTCGGGCAAAGCGATGGCGTAATTTTGCAATACATATTCTGTGTAAGCATAATAATACCTTGCATCTTCCTGTCGCTCAAAAGTTTGGTCTTTTAAATCCTTGAGCAGCGATAAAGCATCTTCGTACGATTCGGTCTCCAACAGCGCATAAGCTTTGTAGAACAGGAAATTCAATTTTTCATGGCGATTGAAATGCTTCTCATTGACTTTGTTGAAATAGCTTAGCGCATCCTCAAACTGGTCATCCTCATACAAAAGGATGCCAAGCATGGCATATAGTTTATCGAGAAAAGGGGTATAGGGATTCAATTTCAGAAAATTCTGAATCAATGAAAAGCTGTGCTGTTGCCTCAATTCAAAAGCATTCGCAATTAAATAGTACGCTGCCTCATGCCGCTGACCGGCTTGAATCTTCTCCGTCGAATTTAAAAATTCCTCAAAACTGCGATAAGAAGCCACATGTTTCTGTTGGTCGAACAGTTCTTTGCCTTGCTCAAACAAACGATCAGCATGTGTATAAATCAATGTTTGTTGTGCGCGACTGCATGTGATTCCCGCAAACAGCAACAAAATCAATAGAAAATTTTTCATAAATGTAAGTGTATGAATGGACAAACGCATCATTGCATG
>CAZOUH010000111.1:1895-4876 GCA_964582935.1 uncultured Paludibacter sp. | reverse complement strand
CAGCCACCCATTGCACATTTTAACCTAAACCTTAACTATGAAAAATTTATCTGTTTGTTTACTCTGCAAAGATATGTTTCAGAATTCATTCTACCAAACAAAACAACAAAAAAAAGATGCAAAAGATAAAGATTTAACGTTTTACAACATTTTACTTTTTGTCTCATGTTTATAATCAGAGGATTAAAAGATAAAACACGTAAAAAGTAAAATTGTTAATTTACGCAGATACGATTGATGGTCGGTAATTTCTACATTTGACAGATATCAATTATCTTTGTCATCATTTTTAAATACAATATACATATCTATGAAGCTTGAAGAAAACCAAGTCGTTTCAGCGGACTCTAAATCCGCTTTGAACGACAAGAAGCTTTTCATTGAGACCTATGGATGCCAAATGAATGTGGCGGACAGCGAGGTCGTTGCATCAATCATGCAAATGGACGGCTTTGAATTAACTGATAAAATAACGGATGCTGACGCGATATTCGTAAATACTTGTTCGGTCAGAGAAAATGCCGAACAAAAGATTTATAAGAGGTTGCAGTACTATCATGCCCTCAAAAGAAGGAAAAAAAACAAAATGGTCATTGGAGTGATAGGCTGTATGGCTGAAAGGGTAAAAGAAACACTTATCACGGCACATGGCGTTGATTTGGTGGTGGGACCGGATGCCTATCTCGATATTCCAAACCTGATTAATTCGGTTGAAAAAGGCGAGAAAGCCATCAATGTTGATTTATCAAAGACAGAGACCTACAAAGATGTAATGCCTACACGCATAGGCAAAAGCATTTCCGGTTTTGTGACCATCACACGGGGATGCAATAAATTTTGCACCTATTGCATTGTGCCCTACACGCGTGGCAGAGAGCGCAGCCGAGACATAGAAAGCATCCTGAATGAAATCAAAGATTTACAGGATAAGGGTTATAAAGAAGTTACGCTCTTAGGACAAACCGTCAATTCGTACAAATACGTTTCTGATGAGATGACAGTAGGGTTTCCTGAGCTACTGAGTCAGGTTGCCGAAACTGTTCCCAAGATGAGAATTCGGTTTGTAAGTCCGCACCCCAAAGACATGACAGACGAAACCATCGCAGTTATGGCGAAATATCCCAACATTTGTCGTTTCATTCATCTCCCTGTGCAATCCGGCAGCAATAAAATTCTAAAGTTGATGAACAGAAAATACACCCGCGAATGGTACTTAGACCGTGTGGAAACCATCCGTAGGTACATGCCAGATTGTGCGATAGGTACAGATGTGTTTTGTGGATTTTCAGATGAAACGGAAGCTGACCATCAGGATACATTGGATTTGATGCAAAAGGTAAAATTTGACATGGCTTTCATGTTTAAATACTCAGAACGCCCCGGAACCATTGCTGCAAAAAAGCTACCCGACAATGTACCCGAAGAAGTTAAAGTACAGAGATTGAACGAAATCATTGCTTTGCAAAATGAAATTACCAAAGATAACAATCAACATGAAATAGGAAAAGTGTATGAGGTTTTGGTGGAAGGTTTCTCCAAACGTTCTACAGATGAGCTTTTCGGACGGACATCCCAGAATAAAGTCGTTATTTTCCCGAGGGAAGGAAGGCATATAGGAGAGTTTATTCATGTGAGAATTACGTCTGCAAGTTCTGCTACTTTAAAGGGCGATGTCGTTGAATGATTTTAAATAAAGAATTTTTTCTTTATTACCTTGTTATACTCATTAAAAATGACTATTTTTGCGCTCTCAAAATATCCTTTTTTAGGTATTATCAATTGAAAATCAGAAAAATAATTAATAACATAATCAAATAAGAAACTATGTGGCTAATTGATTCCTCCATCGGGAGAAAACTCATCATGAGTATTACAGGCGTTTTGTTTGTTCTATTTTTGCTGTTTCACAGCATCATGAATTTTGTATCCATCATCAACCCTTATGCTTATGATGCGATTAGTGCATTTTTGGGCGCTAATTGGTATGCTTTAATTGCAACTATTGGGTTGGCAGCCGGATTCATCATTCATATTCTCTTTTCATTAATTCTTTCTTATCAAAATTTAAAAGCGCGCGGCAACAACCGCTATGCTGTTAAATCCAGACAGAAAGGGGTAAGTTGGGCATCACAAAACATGTTGATTTTGGGTCTGATCATTTTAGGCTTTATGGTCTTGCATTTATATCAGTTTTGGAGTAAAATGCAATTGGTTGAATTGATGCATAATATGGGTGCTGCAGCAGATGCACAAGCAGTTGCATTGGCTTCCAAAGGCGCACATTGGGTGCAGCATTATTTCAGTCAGCCTGTATATTCTGTGCTGTATATCATCTGGTTATCTGCCTTATGGTTCCATCTGACACATGGTATTTGGAGTATGTTACACTCTCTTGGATTGAATAATCAAACCTGGCTGCCGCGATTGAAAACCTTCTCTTATGTTTTGGCTACCCTCATTATTTTATTATTTATGGCTGTTCCTATTTGCGGTTTACTCAAAGCCGGTCCCTTATTCTCTCCGGAATCTATGTATAATCCTTTTTTAAATATGTAAATCATGACGAAAAAACAATCAACTTCAACAATAGAAGTGCCTATCATAGATGCTAAAATACCTGCGGGACAATTAGCCGAAAAATGGACTCATTATAAAAACACCCAAAAATTGGTAAATCCTGCCAACAAGAGGCGTTTAGATATAATTGTAGTGGGAACGGGTTTAGCAGGAGCCTCAGCAGCAGCATCTTTAGCTGAATTAGGTTTTAATGTGATGAACTTTTGCATACAAGATTCTCCTCGTCGCGCGCACTCCATTGCAGCTCAAGGAGGC
The DNA here is from genome assembly GCA_964582935.1 of uncultured Paludibacter sp. Lineage (GTDB taxonomy): Bacteria > Bacteroidota > Bacteroidia > Bacteroidales > Paludibacteraceae > Paludibacter. The sequence goes on along the minus strand of CAZOUH010000111.1, from coordinate 2,044 downwards.
ATCAATGCTGCTAAAAACTATCCGAATGATGGCGACTCGGTAGAGCGTTTGTTCAACGATACCATCAAAGGTGGTGATTATCGTGCTCGTGAAGCTAATGTGTATCGCTTGGCAGAAGTATCCAACAGCATCATCGACCAATGTGTGGC
>CAZOUH010000111.1:0-1795 GCA_964582935.1 uncultured Paludibacter sp. | reverse complement strand
TGAAACCTACCGATTTAGCTGAAGAAGATCGCGATTATTTCTTGGAAAGACGTTATCCTGCATTTGGTAACTTGGTGCCCAGGGATGTAGCTTCTCGCGCAGCGAAAGAAAGATGTGATGCTGGTTTTGGAGTGGGTAATACAGGTTTGGCTGTTTATTTAGATTTTGAAGATTCCATCAATCGCTTGGGCGAAAATGTGGTTCGCGAACGCTACGGGAACCTCTTCGAAATGTACGAGAAAATTGTAGATGACAATCCTTATAAAACACCCATGATGATTTATCCGGCTATCCACTATACGATGGGTGGTATTTGGGTAGATTATGAATTGCAGACGACTGTAAAAGGTCTGTTCTGTATTGGTGAAGCCAATTTCTCCGACCACGGCGCCAACCGCTTGGGAGCTTCAGCATTAATGCAAGGCTTGGCAGACGGTTATTTTATCTTGCCTTATACCATACAAAATTATTTGGCTGATCAAATTCGTGTACCGCGATTCAGCACTGATGCACCCGAATTTGCAGAAGCAGAAAAGCAAATCAATGAGAAGATTGACCGTATCATGGCAATTCAAGGTAAACGATCTGTTGATTCCATCCACCGTGAATTAGGATTGGTGATGTGGGATTTTGTAGGAATGGCACGTAACAAAAAAGGGTTGGAGCATGCTTTAGAGCGCATCCAGGAAATCCGCAAAGAATTTTGGAGCAATGTATTTGTGCCGGGAAAGGCAGCTGACCTCAATGTAGAGTTAGAAAAAGCATTACGCGTTGCTGATTTCATCGAAATAGGTGAATTGATGGCAAGAGATGCTATTTTAAGAGAAGAATCATGTGGTGGTCACTTCCGGGAAGAATATCAAACTGAAGAAGGCGAAACCCTCAGAAATGATGAAGAATTTGCATTTGCTTCCTGCTGGAAGTACAACGGAGAAGGCGAAGAGCCGAGTTTATTTAAAGAAATGTTAACATACGAGTTCGTAGAACGCGATCAACGAAATTATAAAGCATAATCATCAATGGAAAATAATAATATTAATGTAACGCTAAGAGTTTGGCGTCAAGCTGGACCAAAAGCCAAAGGTCAATTTGTAAAATATCCATTAGAGAACGTTTCCCCTGATAGTTCTTTCTTGGAAATGTTGGACATGCTGAATGAAAAATTAGTCAGCGAACGCAAAGAACCGGTTGCTTTCGATCATGATTGTCGAGAAGGTATTTGTGGTATGTGCGGTTTGTACATCAACGGACACCCGCATGGCGAAATGGGTGGTACTACTACTTGTCAGCTGCATATGCGCAAATTCAGGGAGGGTCAGACCATCACCATTGAACCCTGGCGCTCTACCGGTTTCCCTGTACTCAAAGACTTGATTGTCAACCGCAACGCATTTGATCAAATTATACAGGCAGGAGGATACGTTTCGGTAAATACCGGCGGAGTTCCTGATGGCAATTCACTTCCTATCCAACACGACAAAGTAGAGGAAGCTATGGATGCTGCATCCTGCATAGGTTGTGGGGCTTGTGTGGCTGCCTGTAAAAATGGCTCAGCCATGCTTTTCGTAGCCGCAAAAGTCAGTCAGTTTGCTTTATTGCCTCAAGGTCAAGTTGAAAGAGCCAATCGCGCCAAAGCCATGGTCTCAAAAATGGATGAACTCGGTTTTGGTAACTGTACCAACACCGGCGCTTGTGAAGCTGAATGTCCCAAGAACATCTCCATTGCGCATATTGCTCGCTTGAATAGGGAGTATTTGAGTGCAAAGGTAAAGGATTGATTGTTCTGTAGTTATAT
>CAZOUH010000110.1:0-4896 GCA_964582935.1 uncultured Paludibacter sp. | reverse complement strand
GCAGGTATAGCCGCCAAGTTTGCAGTGATGGTCGTACCCAAGTTTTCGCCTAATACCATCGCTATCCCCAACTCAAAAGATATCCATCCCTTGGCAACCATCACTAAGGTGATGGTCATGGTGGCAGCAGAGGATTGCACAATAACGGTGAGCGCCGCTCCTACAATAAAGAATATAAATACAGATGAAAATCCGGACTGCGTGAATTGTGTCAGAAACTCTAACATACCCGGGTTGTTTTGCAAGTCGGGAACCGAGTCTTTCATGAAATCCAAACCCAAAAACAACAAAGCAAAACCGATGATAAATTCACCATAGGACTTATACGATCCTTTTTTGGAAAATATCATTGGCGTAGCAATCGCAATTAACGGTATTGCAAAAGCACTAATATTGAGGTTGAAGCCAAATAAAGCAATTACCCACGCCGTAATGGTACTACCAATATTGGTACCCATAATTACGGAGATTGACTGCACTAAGTTAATTAAGCCCGCATTAACGAAGCTCACCAACATCACAGTGGTGGCGGATGATGACTGCACAATAGCTGTTACCAACAAACCCGCGATTACTCCGGCAAAGCGGTTTTTAGTCATAGCCGTTAAAACCGACCTCAGTTTGTTACCGGCAGCTTTCTGCAAGCCCTCGCTCATGGTCTTCATCCCAAAAAGGAAGAGACCTAAAGCACCAATCAACATCATGAAATCTAAAAAAGAATAATTCATGCTGTGATTGATTTAATGTGATAAATTTGAGTTGGAACTAAAAAAATCATAAAGCCGTTGCACAATTGTTTTGAACAAGACATTCCGAAAAGTGATGCAAAAATACTTTAAATAAGTAAAAACACCAATACTATCGAATTATTAATATTATTTTTACGAAAGTTTTTCTTATTTATCATTCACCTGCAACCGTTTAGAGCATGAACAAAAATATCACGATTTATTGTAAAAACACGAATTCTTACCATGATTTTCCAATTGGCACTACCTTGCTTGATATTTCTACCCAATTGAATATTCGTTTGAAACACGATATGGTGGCAGCCAGGGTCAATTACAAGGTAGAAGGTTTGAATTTTCCGATATACAAGCCGAAAGATATAGAATTCATTGACATCACTTGCCATTCAGGCATGCGGGTGTATGTGCGCACCTTAAGCATGGTGCTGGCTTATGCAACCAAAAGGTTGTTTCCGAAAGCAGTCCTCAGCATTGTTCATTCGATTTCAAAAGGATATTATTGCCGCATTGAACATTTGGGGCACGCCATGTCTGAAAAAGATATCGAGCTTATCAAAGCAGAAATGAGAAAAATTATTACTGCGGGCGAGAAAATCATTGAAGAAGAAAAGCAGGTCAAAGAAGTTAAAAAGATATTTGCAAAACAATACAATGGATATGAAAACATGTCTCTTTTCGAGACCATCAGTACGCCCTACATGTCCTACTTTAGAATTCATGATTACGTGGACTATTACAACGGTGTGTTATTGCCTTCCACCGACAAGCTGCACCTTTTCGATCTGATTCCTTATTACGATGGCATGCTGTTGCGCATTCCCAACAAGGATCATCCAACCCAGTTAGAAGAATTCAAAGAAATGCCCAAGCTATTCGATATATTCAACGAATATGTCAGCTGGAACAAAATCATCAATGTAAGCACAATCGGTGAATTCAACGTGGCTTGCAGAAGTGAAAAATCATTCGATTTGATTAAAATTGCCGAAGCTTTGCATGAAAAAAAAGTTGCTCATATTGCTGATACAATAGAACAAAACACATCTATAAAAATCATTTTGGTTTCAGGACCTTCTTCTTCGGGAAAAACAACTTTCAGCAAGCGGTTATCTGTGCAATTAATGGCGAGTGGTTTAAAGCCTGTGATGTTGTCTATGGATAATTATTTTGTAAATCGGGAAAATACGCCTTTGGACGAAAATGGCGAGCATGATTACGAACATCTCCATGCATTGGATTTGGATTTTTTCAATCAACAGATTCAACAATTAACCAATCACGAAGAAATTGAATTGCCTTTTTTCAATTTTGAAACCGGGAAAAGGGGATATAGGGGCGAAAAACTTAAACTGACTAAGGAATCCATCCTTATCATTGAAGGCATTCATGCGCTCAATCCCGCTTTACTGTCCAATATTCCAAAAGAAAATACTTTTAAAATATATGTTTCGGCTCTGACAACCATCGCCATTGATAGTCACAATTGGATTCCCACGACCGATACGCGGCTGCTGCGAAGAATCATCCGCGACCATCGTTACAGGAACTATTCGGCTCAGGACACTATTGCCCGCTGGTCCAGCATCAGGAGGGGGGAAGATAAATGGATATTTCCTTACCAGGAAGATGCGGATGTGATGTTTAATTCGGCATTGATTTTTGAATTGGCGGTATTGAAAAAATACGCAGAACCCATTCTTTCAGAGGTACCTAAGTATTGTGATGAATATGCCGAAGCACATCGGTTGATGGAATTTTTAGATTTCTTTGCCCCTATCTATGATAGAGAAATACCCCCCACTTCCTTACTCAGAGAATTTATGGGAGGCAGCAGTTTCAGGTATTAAGTTTCGGAAATTAGTGATACCTTTGCAGCTTGTTTTCATTTATTTTTTTATTTCTGTTTCTTAGTACCATGCATTTCGTCTCAAAATATTGGAAAACCATGTTGGTAACCACAGTGATCCTGGTGCTGTCCTTTGCTAAATTCCCAAGCTTAGCACCGGCGCCCAAGCTTACTCATATGGATAAGATTGTTCATTTTATCATGTATTTTGGACTGACGATCGTGCTTATGTATGATTACCATCGTGATACCAAATCAGACAAATCAAAGCGAAACTTTTTGTTGATAGGTTTGTCATTTCCATTGTTGATGGGTTTGTTTACAGAGATACTTCAAGGTATATTGGTTTGTTACAGAGACGGTGATGTTTATGATGCAATCAGCAACAGTTTGGGGGTACTTGCCGGATGGGGCATCTTTACCGTATATAAAAAGAAAATTAAAACCTAAAGTATATGATTTAACCTTCTGTTTATTTGTTTGTTTATGGATCTTGAAAAATTAAAATTTAGAATCGGCATCACGCTGATTAATGGCGTTGGAAACAACTTAGCCAAAAACTTAATCGCCTATCTTGGTAGCGAAGAAGCTGTTTTTAAGGAAACGCCAAAAGCTTTGTCTAAAATTCCCGGCATCGGTTCTTCTCTTGCCAAGGAAATTATCAATCATAAAGAGGCACTTGTAAGGGCTGAAAAAGAAATTGAATTTATCTTGAAAAACAAGATTCAGTATCTTTATTATGCGGATAAAAACTACCCTTTCCGCCTCAAAGAATGTCCGGATGCACCCCTGATTCTTTTCACCAAAACTGCCCGAAACCTCAATGACGGAAAATTCGTAAGTGTTGTTGGAACAAGAAATGCAACTGCCTATGGAAAAGAGATTTGCAATCACTTCATCCAAACACTGGCTGCTGTCCCGAACCTTGCAGTCGTCAGTGGATTAGCCTACGGAATTGATATTTGTGCCCACAAGGCAGCCCTTGACAACCACCTTCCCACGCTTGGCGTCATCGCACACGGATTGGATAAAATCTATCCGCCGACTCATCGGTCTGTGGCTGTCCGCATGCTTGACAAGGGTGGTTTGGTAACTGAATATTTGAGCAATACCAATCCCGACCGTCCAAATTTTGTGCAACGTAACCGCATCATCGCCGGACTTTCGGACGCTGTGATTGTCGTTGAGTCCGGCATAAAGGGTGGTGCCTTAATCACAGCCGGATTGGCGAATGATTACAACCGTGATGTGTTTACTTTTCCCGGCAGGGTACATGATGAATGGTCGAAAGGATGCAACAAGCTCATCCAGCAAAATCGGGCAGCTTTAATTCATTCGGCAGATGATTTTATTCGATTGATGGGCTGGGAGGACACGCTTTCACCACAAAAGCAAATCGTGCAAACCGAACTTTTTATCAACTTGAGTGATGAAGAAATGCAGATTTTTACAGTTATCAGAAAACATCCCGACGGCATACACGTCAATGAGTTGTCGATCCTGTCAGCCATGCCCTACAGCAAACTCACAGCCCTGCTGCTTCAGATGGAGTTTAAAGGTTTGGTGAAATGTTTACCGGGCAATGTTTACAAAGCCGTTCTTCCAAATTGAATACTCAAAGAGATGAACGATGAATTCTAAGATCAATATTGAGCCTGAGTTTGTAAAACATAGAATTTGCATGTAAATTTGTCTCATCAATTATTGATAATCATTACAAATGAATATAAAACACTTAAAGCGCAAGCTCAAAGAACCGCTTCCAGGCTACAAGTCTCATCTTAAAATGGCACCCAAACACCGCATGATGGGATTGATGCAGACCGATTTCGAGCAGTTCAAACCAAAACTGAGTGCCGTCGTTGCCCTGTTATATACTGAAGAAGGAAAGACAAAAATTGTTTTTATCCGTCGCAGTGAAAATGTACGCATGCATCCGGGTCAAATTTCTTTTCCCGGAGGCAGATACGAGGAAGGAGATGCTGATTTAGAAGTTACTGCCTTACGCGAAATGCAGGAAGAAATTGGAATCAGTCCGGAGTCGGTTGAAGTGTTGGGGCATCTTACCGATTTGTATGTGCCCCCCAGCAATTTTATAGTCAGAGCCTATGTGTGTTATTTTTCGGGTTTACCTCAATTTCAACCGCAACCCAGCGAAGTACAAGAGATCTTAGCTTTTGAGTTAGATAGATTCAGAGATGCCTCCATCATCAAAACCAAGTCATTTGCAACCTACAACAGCGAAGAACGCACCGAAGCCCCTTATTTTGACATAGACGGTACGATCATTTGGGGAGCTAC
>CAZOUH010000109.1:0-4963 GCA_964582935.1 uncultured Paludibacter sp. | reverse complement strand
CGCTTATCCTCAAAAACAACATTGGACACCCTCGCAAGAGCATCCAATATTGTGAATCCTATGTTGTGTCGGGTGTCCTGGTAATCAGGACCGATATTTCCAAGTCCAACTATCAGGTACTTCATGTTTCAACAGATTATTCTTCTGAAGTTTCTCCTTCTTCAGTTTCTTCTCCTTCTTCTACCCCAGCTTCTTCTTCATCGGCAGCACGAGCGGCACGAGTCAATTTAACTTGGCACACAACAGCATTCTTAGGAGATAGAATTTCTAATTTATCAAGCTGTATTTCACCTACTTGGATAGATTTTCCTAATACCAGTTTGGTTACATCTAATGTAATCGATTCGGGGAAATCTGTGTAAATTCCTTTTACCCTTAATTTACGCAATTGTAAGCTTAATTTACCACCGGCTTTCACACCTGCTGCTAATCCTTCCAATTTTACAGGAATATCAATTGCAACCGCCTTCTTATCTGTGATTTCTAAGAAATCAATGTGCATCAAGGTGTCTTTAACAGGATGAAATTGCAATTCTTTGACAATGGCTTTTCTGTCTTTGCCTTCAACCGTTAAATTGACAATAAACACTTCAGGTGTGTAAATCAATTTGCGTACAGCACTTTGTGTGACTGTAAAATGCACATTTCCATTGTTACCATACAAAACGCAAGGCACATTGTCGGCTACACGTGCAATTTTAGCTGACTTTTTACCTACTTCCTGGCGCAGCTGTCCTTCTAAATCGAATGTTTTCATTTAATCTTTTTATGTGTTACTCAAAATTTTAGCGTTGATTATTAAGTGATTAGTCGCTAAATTTCCCATCACACTTTCTTTGTTAAAAAAGCGACGCAAAGTTAATATTTTTTATTGATATCACAAATTGACTGCCGGTCAATTCTTCATTTCGCAAAAAATATTACCTTTGCAAGTTGCACCTTTTCAAGTTAGACATCATTTTGAAACAAAATATAGAAATAGAACAAACAGACAGTGCGGGAGAAATAGTGGTTACCGGTGCGCGGGTTCACAATTTAAAAAACATCGATGTGACCATACCTCGCAATGCGCTGACTGTCGTAACCGGACTCAGTGGAAGCGGTAAATCTTCTTTGGCTTTCGACACGATATATGCCGAAGGGCAGCGTCGTTACATTGAGACTTTTTCAGCATATGCCCGCAGCTTTCTGGGAAATTTAGAGAGACCCGACGTAGATAAAATCACCGGATTGAGTCCGGTTATTTCCATCGAACAAAAAACAACCAATAAAAACCCACGTTCTACCGTTGGAACAACTACTGAAATTTACGATTTTCTGAGACTGTTATACGCCCGTGCAGGAGAAGCATTTTCATACGTAACCGGCGAAAAAATGGTTCGATATGCTGAAGAACAAATTCTTGAACTTATCATCAGTGAATATGAAGGCAAGAAGGTCATCCTCTTATCCCCCATGGTAAAAGGGCGGAAAGGGCATTACAAGGAGCTGTTTGAAACCACCCGCAAAAAGGGATATTTGCATGTGCGCATTGATGGTGAGATTCAAGAGTTGAGTTATGGTTTGAAGGTTGACAGGTATAAAATCCATGATATTGAATTGGTCATCGACCGGATTGTGGTGCAGGACAGCGACCGTTTGCGTCTTTCAAAATCACTGAAACGGGGCATGCAGCAAGGTGACGGCATCATTATGTTATTGGATGTGGAGTCGGATTCAGTCAGATATTTCAGCAAAAGCCTGATGTGTCCGACCAGCGGTATTTCCTACAACGAACCTGCACCGCATAATTTTTCTTTCAATTCGCCCCATGGAGCCTGTCCGACTTGCAAAGGGTTGGGATATGTCAACGAAATCGACATAGAGAAAATCATCCCCAACCCGGCACTCAGTATATATAATGGAGCAATTGTCCCATTGGGGAAATACAAAAACTCAGTAATCTATTGGCAGATTGAAGCCATCTTAGAGAAATATGAATGTCATATCAAAATGCCGGTAGCCGAAATTCCAGATGAAGCCATAGAGGAAATTTTAAATGGAACCGATGAAAGATTGAAAATTAAAAACCAATCTTTGGGTAATTCAAATTATTTTCTCAGTTACGATGGTATCATCAAATACATTGAGATGCAGCAAGATCAGCATGCATCAGCCACCGAACAAAAATGGGCAAATCAGTTTTCCAAAGAAATTATTTGTCCGGCTTGTAAGGGTACGAAATTAAAGAAAGAGTCTCTGTATTTTAAAATACATGACAAGAATATCGCTGAATTAGCCAAAATGGATATTGACGAACTACACGGATGGATTTCCGATGTAGAGCAATATCTATCCGAAAAACAAAGAACTATAGCAATTGAGATTCTCAAGGAAATCAAACAACGCCTTCAATTTCTGATCAATGTGGGCTTGGATTATTTGTCTTTGAATCGAAGTTCTCAATCTCTATCCGGAGGTGAAAGTCAGCGTATCCGCTTGGCAACACAAATCGGAACTCAACTGGTTAATGTGCTGTACATTTTAGATGAACCGAGCATCGGGTTGCATCAACGTGACAATGAAAGATTAATCAAATCACTCAAGCAACTGCGCGACACCGGCAATTCCATCATCGTTGTGGAGCACGATAAAGAAATGATGCTGTCGGCTGATTATCTGATAGATTTAGGTCCGCGTGCCGGACGATTGGGAGGTAATGTAGTTTTTGCCGGCAGTCCGGAGGGAATATTTAAAACAAACTCTCTCACAGCATCTTATCTCAACGGGAAAGAGAAAATTGAGATTCCTTCAACAACACGCCCCGGAACCGGTAAGTTCTTAACCATCAAAGGTGCCGGCGGAAATAACTTGAAGAATATCAATGTCAGTTTTCCTTTGGGAAAAATGATTTGTGTGACGGGCGTCTCAGGAAGTGGTAAATCAACACTGATCAACAGCACTTTACAGCCCATTTTAAGTCAACATTTTTATTCTTCTTTGAAAGATCCCCTCAGTTATCAATCCGTAGAGGGCATTGAGAACTTAGACAAGGTTGTCATCGTCGATCAATCTCCCATAGGCAGAACGCCACGCTCCAATCCGGCAACCTATACCGGCGTTTTTTCTGACATAAGGAATCTATTTGTATCTTTGCCCGAAGCCAAAATCCGCGCTTACAAACCGGGAAGATTCTCTTTCAACACAAGCGGAGGACGCTGTGAGGTGTGCAGTGGCAATGGTTATAAGACCATCGAAATGAATTTTCTGCCTGATGTGCATGTAACTTGTGAGAGCTGTGGAGGCAAAAGATACAACAAAGAAACGTTGGAGATCAGATTTAAAGGGAAGTCTATCGCAGACGTATTGAATATGACCATCAATCAGGCGGTGGATTTCTTTGAAAATCAACCCAGAATCTTAAATAAGATAAAGACTTTAAAAGAAGTCGGATTGGGATATATAAAATTGGGGCAGTCAAGCACAACCCTCTCCGGAGGCGAGAGTCAGCGTGTGAAATTAGCTACGGAACTCTCTAAAAGGGACACCGGAAACACCTTGTATTTATTGGATGAACCGACCACAGGTTTGCACTTTGAAGACATACGCGTACTTTTATGTGTTTTGAACCGTTTGACAGACAGGGGAAATACGGTAGTCATCATTGAACACAATATGGATGTTATCAAGGCTTGTGATCACATCATTGATATTGGTCCGGGCGGTGGCAGAGAAGGTGGACATGTGATTTGCTCCGGTACACCGCAAGAAGTTGCCAATCATCCTAAAAGTGAAACAGGGAGGTATTTGAAGAGGGAATTGGAAGGCGTAAATCAAATCACAACAGACTTGTAATTTAGACATTGAAGTGGAAGAAATTATTAGATATATTATCAGATTTTTGATTGGGGATCATCTTGCTGAAGACATTGCCGAATTGGTTGGCTATACCTCAGATGAAAAAGATTTTGCTCAGTATAAGTTAGTTATCAAGCCATCTCATTTCTTTGAAGATGGCATTTATGGCACACAGGAAAGTCTGCCAAATTTGCCACTCAAACTATGGGAAGAGCTGCCCATCCTTTATGGAGAAGCTGCTGAGGAAATGGTAGGAGGCACGTTAGTGCTGCATGCCGACCTAGTTGCAGGCACTTATTTTCTGATTTCAAGATATGAAGAAATGGTGCGTCGCAATGTGCGTGACATTCATCAACGCTTTCCGGGAAAGGAATCTTTGCCCTACAGGGCAGGCTTTATCGACCGTCCCATCATTGAAGAATGGGGAGCTGTCTTACGACTGAAGTTAAGAGAGATAGGCGTTGAAGCCAATGATCCTCCCCGCAAGATAAACAAGGTTTATTTGACACATGATGTTGATCAATTGGCTCATTACAGAAATATTCGTGGGATGATGGGTGGGTTATTACGAGGCATCAGGCGACCCAAGGAAGCCAAGCAAGCTATTCAGAGTTATTTTGGAGGATTGATTCTGGATCCTTGGTACACCTTCCCGTATCTTTTTAGATTAGATACAGAATTGCAAAAAAAGATGGGTACAAAAAATTGTGAAATCATCACCTTCATCCGATCGCACAATAGCAAAAGGAAAGAAGACAAACCCATAGTCAATTTAGCACATCCCGACTACAAACAACTGATTCAGTACACCAAAAGAAGAAAAGCCACCATTGGCTTGCACATCAGTTATGAAGCCGGTTGCAACCCCACGCTGATTGGCGAAGAAAAAAAACGTTTGGAGAAATTTACGCGCCTCAAAATCAATTACAACAGGAATCATTTCTTAAACAACAGAGAACCCGAAGATTTTGAATATCAAATCAGCAGCGGGATTACAGATGATTTCAGCATGGGATACGCCGATATGGCGGGTTTTAGATTAGGGACTTGCAAGGAAGTTAGGTGGATTAACCCCATAGAAAAAAAACTCACCAAATTGCGCTTGCATCATTTGACCATCATGGAC
>CAZOUH010000108.1:0-4987 GCA_964582935.1 uncultured Paludibacter sp. | reverse complement strand
CACTGAAAAGGGAATCAGGTGAAAATCCTGAACAGACCCGCTGCTGTGAACTCTAACAGCCCTATGCATCTTCCTCGTAGAGGATTGTAGAAGACTGTTAATGCTTTGGATACTACTTTTTCCACTGTCCTGACTGATCAGGATGGGAAGGACATTCAAAGATGGAGTAAGTCAGAAGACCTGCCAAAAGAAATAGTTTAAGGCTTTCGAGGAATAGAGCCGGCGACAAACATGGCAGATGATGATATGACTGCCGCTGTTTATCCCGAATTTTTATTTTTTGAAAGCTGTTTAATGAAATTTTAAACGGCTTTTTATGTCTTCTAAAAGAAAGTATTGCCTGCTGATTGGCATGCTGATTCCTTGCTTTGCAATAGCACAGAGCAAATTAGATTCCATCCAAATATTGCATGAAGTTGAAATCATTGCTAATCGTTACCAAGAGATAATCCCTTCACAACGCTTATCAGGAGACGAACTTCAATCACTGAACAGTTTCTCGGTAGCAGATGCCATTCGCTACTTCGCCGGCGTGCAAATTAAAGATTATGGTGGTATAGGAGGATTGAAAACTATAGATGTTCGAAGCATGGGAAGCCATCATTTGGGCGTGTTTTACGATGGTATCGAGATTGGAAACGCACAAAACGGAATAGTTGATTTGGGGAAATTTTCTTTGGATAATATTGAAGAAATATCGCTTTACAATGGTCAGAAAAGCATGATTTTTCAGTCTGCAAAGGACTATGGATCAGCCGGAACTGTCTATCTGCGCACACGACGTCCAAAATTCTCTGCTCATAAATGCAATAATTTTCTGACGATTTTTCGTACGGGATCTTTTGATTTAATAAACCCTTCTATCTTATGGGAACACAAAATCAATGATAATATTGCATCTACTCTCAATGCTGAATTTATCACAGCTTCCGGAAAATATAAATTTCGTCACACTAAATATCATGCAGATGGCAGTATAGCCAACGACACCACTGCCGTGCGTGAGAATGGAGATATTCATTCCCTACGCTTAGAAGGTGGTTTGAATGGCTTTTTCGAGTTGGGAAGCTGGCATCTTAAAGGCTATTTTTATGATTCTGAAAAAGGGCTGCCGGGTGCTATCGTCAATAATGTTTGGAAAAATGCACAGCGCCAATGGGATAGAAACAGTTTTGTACAAGCTAATTTGCAGAAAAGCATATCCAATAAATATGATTTTATGGTCAACGCTAAATATGCAAATGATTATATGCGTTACCAAAACCCGGATACGACCTTGATGCTGATCGACAATCAGTTTTGGCAACAGGAAATCTATCTCGCTACTGCTCATAAATACAAACTTCTTCCCACTTGGGAAATCAACCTTTCTGTAGATTACAGCTGGAACGTCTTAGCTGCTGATTTAGTGAATTTCGTTCATCCTACTCGCAACACCTTGCTAACGGCTTGGGCAACGGCTTTTGAATGGCATAATGTAAAAGCACAAGCCAGTTTGTTGGGCACTTTTGTTTTCGACCGCGTACGCACACAAGATGCTGCAAATGCCGGCAATAAAGCTGAATATACGCCGGCAGTATTTCTATCTTACAAACCATTGACTTATCACGATTTCAACCTGCGGGCTTTTTATAAGCATATATTCCGCATGCCAACCTTCAATGATTTGTACTATACAGACATAGGAAACATCAAACTTCGTCCTGAATATACTACTCAATATAATGTGGGCATGAACTACCATAAAAATCTGTCCGAAGGAATCATCCATCATCTGAATTTTAGTGTAGATGCTTACTACAATGAGGTAACAGATAAAATCGTTGCCGTACCCAAAGGAGGAAGTGGTGGAGGCAGTCTGTATCGTTGGATGATGATGAATCTTGGCTATGTGGAAATCAGGGGAGTGGATTTAACAACAAAAATCGGCTGGAAGCTTCCGGCTGATCTTTATCTCAGCACCGGACTAAATTATACGTATCAACAAGCGCAAGATTTCACAGATAAAAGCAGCCCTTGGTATGGTGGACAAATAGCCTATATCCCGTGGCACAGTGGATCGATAATCATTCAGGCAAATCGGCGAAGTTGGGATTTGAATTACAGCTTTATTTATGTGGGTGAAAGGTATCATAATTCCGCCAATATTCGTGAGAACTATTCCCCGCCTTGGTACACCAATGATTTAACAATTGGCAAATCATTGAATTTAAAAAAATCTCCTTCGGAAAAAGCTGTTGGCAAACTGAAAATTTCAGCAGAAATCAACAATATTTTCAATCAAGGTTATGAAGTAATCATCAACTATCCCATGCCCGGTAGAAATTATAAATTGATATTGAAATGGGAAATATAAGTTATAAACCATCTATTAAAAATAATATGAAGCAAATTTTTGCAAGAGCAAGTTGGATACTTCTTGTTTTATTGTTGACGAATTGTCGGGATGATCAAATTGTTTTTGAGCCGGAAACAGAGACGGTGAGTCCTCCCGACAGCACTACCCTATTACCTGATTCAACAAGAGAAATCTTAGGTTTTTATCTGTTGAATGAAGGAAATATGGGCAGCAATAAATCCACCTTAGATTATTTCGATTTTACCACCGGTGAATACCGCCGCAACATCTATGGCAGTGCTAACCCTGATATTCCCAAGGAATTGGGAGATGTAGGGAATGATATTAAAATTTATGGCAACAGGCTTTATGCGGTCATCAATTGCTCCAATAAAGTGGAAGTGATGGATAAATTTACAGCCAAACGTATCGGACAAATCGACATTCCCAATTGCCGCTACATCCAATTTCATGAAGGATATGCTTACGTAACCTCCTATGCGGGTCCTGTGCAAATCAATCCCAATTATGAACAAGTCGGCTATGTGGCAAAGGTTGACACAGCCAGTTTAGAAATCATAGATCGCTGTTTGGTAGGCTTTCAGCCAGATGAATTGGAAATTGCAGACGGCAAAATCTATGTTGCCAATTCAGGCGGTTATATGTTTCCCAATTATGAAAATACAGTTTCAGTCATCGACATACATAGTTTTACCGAAATAAAACGTATAGAAGTCACACGTAACTTACATCGCATACGAGCTGACAATCACGGTAATTTATGGGTTTCCTCCCGTGGAGATTATTATGAACAACCCTCTCGTTTGTATTGTATCGACAGGTCAACCGACCAACTCACTGACTCCATCGACATGGCTGTATCGCAATTTTATTTGGATAATGATTCGCTTTACATCTACAGTACAGAATGGAGCTATATCCTGATGGACAATACCGTAACTTACGGCATCGTGGATGTAACAAGCAAAGAGATTGTAACGCGCAATTTCATCACCGATGACACAGCAAAGCAAATACAAATTCCTTATGGATTGATGGTGCATCCGGTGACTAAAGACATCTATCTAACGGATGCCACCAACTACGTTTCGCCGGGCGTACTCTATTGTTTCGACAAGTACGGCAAACAAAAATGGCAGGTGCGCACCGGCGATATCCCCGCTCATTTTGCATTAGTAGAAAAATAAAAACTTTCAATTTAAAAACAAAATTATATGAATGACAGAAAAACTATTATTTTAATTTATGCCCTTTGTGTTATCCTTTTTCTTCCTTACGGGAAGATAAAAGCTGCTTCTCCCTACATCCACAAAGTGTATGAATACATGCCTGCTCCCGGACAGTTCATCAATGTTTTACCGAAATATGAGGATGGAGATACGCAGGAAGATATGAACCGCAAAGCGGAAGAAAGCATCAGCGGAGAAAATAAAATTCTGATTTCATTGGGTGCTTACGGTGGGTATGTGATTTTTGGATTCGACCATCCGATTGTTAATGTTCCGGATAGTTATGATTTTAAAATATTGGGTAATGCGTTTTATGCGCATAACAATCCCAATCAACATGCTGATAACTCGCGTGAAGGAGGAAGTTGCGAACCCGGTATTGTGATGGTATCTTATGATGCCAATGACAACGGGCTGCCTGATGATGCTTGGTACGAATTGGCAGGTAGTGAATACTACAAGACAGAAACCATCAAAAACTATGAACTCAGCTATTATCAACCTGATGAAAATAAAGTAAGAGAGCCTATGCCCGATTATCCATTTATCAAGGATGTAAGTTATGTGAAGTGGACGAGTAATCAGGGTGATGAAGGATATGTGCATCGCAACAGTTTTCACAACCAGCCCTATTATCCGCAGTGGATAGCAGCAGAGAAAATGGTTTTTGAGGGTACTAAGCTCGCAGATAATTATGTAGATGAAAGTGGTACCGGCTCTTATTATGTGCAATATGCCTATGATTGGGGCTATGCCGACAACCATCCCAACACCGATGAACGCTCAAACTTCAACATAGCATGGGCTGTAGATGACGCAGGCAACTCCGTGCATTTGCCGGAAATTCATTTTGTCAAAGTCTATACAGGAGTGAATCAATATTGCGGTTGGTTAGGCGAGACATCCACAGAAATAATGGGTGCTGAGGATTTACATCCGGATGCAGTCGCACCAACCGGCATCTTCCAAAATCAAATAGAAAAATCTTTTTTGCTACTGAATAATCCTGTTGAAAACACATTGAAAATAAGTAGTGCCAAACAACAAAACTTAGAAGTGTATGATTATGCAGGAAGAAAACAGATGTCCCTTACAGTGAAAAGTGGCACGCACGATATCCCTTGTCATCATTTGCCGAAAGGCGTGTATATACTTGTGGGTAATAACCACAATATCAAATTTATCAAACAATAATTTATTTATCAAGCTAAAATGCCATAAAAAGGAGTGGCACGGTGAAAATCCGTAATTTTAACAAAATGAAGAGAATTAATTTTTTAGTATGGATTTGCTTATTGATAAGCAGTCAGTTAACAGCTCAAAAGTCGCAGTCATTTATTGAGCATTGGTTTGGTGTGCAACCCCAACAAATTATTCAGCAGCAGGCTAAAGCACAGGT
>CAZOUH010000107.1:0-4989 GCA_964582935.1 uncultured Paludibacter sp. | reverse complement strand
CAGTTGGTAGAGCATCTCTCTTGTTTACTCTTTGGCAACTGAGCTATTTTCGCATTTATAAATATATTCTTTTACAATGAATACAATGAACTCTCATCTTTATAAAAGCGGCTGCAAATATAGTAAGATTTTTTTAATCTAACGAAAGCTTGAGTCAAAAAAAGCGGAAAAGAAATCTTAACCGCTTTTTTTGAACGTCTGTGTTAGGCTAAACTAACAAATAATTCGCCCTCTACCTCATTCAAAATAATTTTACCTTCGCGAGCTAACCAGCCAAGCGCCATGTTTAATTCTCTTTCTTTGAGTTTTACAACTCGCTTAACTACTTTGACATTTTTCTCGCCTTCTTGCAGTGCATGCCAAATCAATCCGGCATTTTGTCCAATTGTTTCTTTTTTCATTGTCGTTATATTAAAAAAAAATTAAAATTCATCATTCACGTGATTCGGGTGCAAAGTTAATAAAATATGTTATATAACACAAATTGATGACTTTTGAGTGATTAGCTGGAGTGAATCCTGCTCTATAACATATGAGTTCCGAGTAGTGGCGTGTGTTTTCCGAATTGCGAGGAGGGAGAAAATACTCTGTGAAACTTCGTGCTAACTTGGTGTAACTCTGTGTTCCTTATTCCGTGAAACTCTATTTTCTTTACCAAACTCCGTGACTCTGACCTTTAATCTCAAAATTGCATATAAACTCAATATCATATATAAAAAAAACAAGCCCCAAATAAATCGGGGCTTGTTTCTCATATTCAAGAATAATTTTTTTAGCCTTTGTATTTCTTGACGATCAGACTGGCATTATGTCCGCCAAATCCGAAAGTATTTGACAAAGCTGCGTTCACAGTGCGTTTTTGTGCCTTGTTAAACGTAAAATTCAGCTTATAATCAATATCAGGATCATCATCACCTTCTTCATGATTGATGGTTGGCGGCACGATATCATTGGCTACTGCAAGGACGGCTGTGATCCCCTCAACTGCACCCGCCGCACCCAACAAATGACCGGTCATGGATTTTGTCGAGCTGATATTCAATTTATAGGCATGCTCTCCAAAAACCTTGATGATGGCTTTGGCTTCCGACGGATCACCAACCGGAGTAGCAGTGCCGTGCACATTGACATAATCAATGTCTTCAGGCTTCATACCTGCATCTTTCAAGGCTCTTTCCATAACCAAGGTTGCTCCCAAGCCTTCAGGATGAGTAGCTGTTAGGTGATGCGCATCAGCCGACATACCGCCGCCGGCGATTTCACAAAGGATATGGGCACCACGTGCCAACGCATGTTCCAACTCCTCAAAAACCAAACATCCCGCTCCTTCTCCCATCACAAAGCCATCACGACTTGCACTAAAGGGACGAGAAGCCGTTTCAGGACTGTCGTTTCTGGTAGAAATTGCATTCATGGCGTTAAACCCACCTACTCCACCGGGCGTAATGGACGCTTCAGCACCTCCGGTGATTATCACATTGGCTTTGCCTAAGCGAATGTAGTTGAATGCGTCTATCATCGCATTGGTAGAAGAGGCACAAGCAGAGGCAACCGAATAGTTAGGTCCTCTGAATCCATAAGTAATTGAAATATGTCCCGCCGCTATGTCCGAAATCATCTTCGGAATAAAAAACGGATTAAACTTAGGACCCATTTCTTGATGCTGATAGTAAAAACCGATTTCCTGTTCAAAAGTCTGGATACCACCAATTCCTGCTGAAAAGATTACTCCAACCTCATTTTTATCGATGGTATCAAGATCTAACTTGCTGTTCTCAATAGCTTGCTTGGCTGCTGCCAAAGCATAATGAGTGTAAGGATCCATTCTTCTGGACTCTTTCTTATCGATATAAAGATTGGGATCGAAATCTTTTATTTCACAAGCAAATTTCGTTTTGAAAAGGGATGCATCAAATTTAGTGATCAAGGAAGCACCACTCATACCTTGAATAATACTATTCCAGAATTCCGGAATAGTATTACCAAGAGGAGTAATAGCACCTAATCCGGTTACTACAACTCGTTTTAATTCCATAATGTTTTAGGGCAATAATTATTATAAGCTTTCGATGTATGCAATGGCATCACCAACTGTAGAAATTTTTTCTGCCTGATCTTCAGGAATGGTAACTCCGAATTCTTTTTCGAACTCCATAATCAGTTCAACAGTGTCTAATGAATCTGCGCCTAAATCGTTAGTAAAGCTTGCAGAAGATACCACTTCCGACTCATCAACACCTAATTTCTCAACGATAATCGCATTAACTTTAGCTTGAATTTCTGACATAATTTTGTTTTTTAAGTTGATAAATAAGATTTGTTTTTTAATTTTGCGATGCAAAGTAAATTAAATTAATTGACATAACACCTATTTCGATGAAATATTTATTAATTTTTGCACATTAAACGCTGCTTTGAGCAGAAAATCATTCAATTATGCCATTTAATATTGCACTATTCGCTTCCGGTTCGGGTTCCAATGTCGAGAATATTGTGCGTTATTTCTCTGATAAGCCCGATTTTCATTTCCCGATTATTGTATCCAACAAAGCTGATGCTTTTGTACATCAAAGGGCTAAGGCACTGCACATCCCGTCATTTACATGTAGCAAGGAGGATTTCTCCAACGGACATGTAATCGTGTCACTTTTAAAGGAATATCAAGTAGATTTTGTGGTGTTAGCGGGTTTTCTACTTAAAGTATCTCCGACAATTATTGATGCATTTCCCAATAAAATCATCAATATTCATCCGGCTCTGTTGCCAAAGTTTGGCGGGAAAGGCATGTATGGTCAGCATGTGCATCATGCAGTCATCGAATCCGGTGAAACGCAATCCGGCATTACCATTCATTATGTCAATGCGCATTATGATGCGGGCAATATCATTTTTCAGGCTGTTTGCGACGTGCTGCCGGAAGATACGCCGGACATCTTAGCCGAAAAAATACACGCATTGGAATATGAGCATTTTCCGCTTATCATCGAAAGACTTGCAAGCACCCTTTTTACTCAGGCTGACTGATACCCAATAGCCGATGGGTTTCGCGCATGGCTTCTTCATTATCGGTAATGACCAACAAAGAATCGCCTTCTTCTAACAGGGTGTTGCCGCGTGGCACAAAATAGCGATTATCACGCTTGACCATTACCACTAAGGTTTGTTCGGGCATATTGATGTCCAACAAGCGGTTTCCGTGTTTCAAAATGTTTTTATCAACGCTGATTTCGCAAGTAGCTGATTTGATGTCATCAGAAAATTCAACATCAAATTCTTTGAGTGGAATTTTTTGTGTGACTTTATCCGTTAACCCGAGCCACTTCGCCATAATGGGGACTGAAGTCCCTTGTAACAGCAAGGAAATAATGGTAATTACAAACACAATATTGAACATCGCCTGTGCTTGTGT
Source organism: uncultured Paludibacter sp. (assembly GCA_964582935.1). Classification (GTDB taxonomy): domain Bacteria; phylum Bacteroidota; class Bacteroidia; order Bacteroidales; family Paludibacteraceae; genus Paludibacter. The sequence continues at coordinate 1,580 of CAZOUH010000107.1, read as the reverse complement.
CACCCCACTAATCAAGGGGTAAGTTGCAAAAATGATGGGCACTGCTCCCCTCAGCCCCACCCAGGAGGTAAAAATCTTAGCTTTGGTGGTCAATCTTTTGGAAGGAAGTAAAAGCGTAAAAACCGTAATTGGACGTGCGAATATAGTCAAGAACAAAGCGATTAATACAGCAATGCCTAAGATTGGCACCAATTCATTGGGATTGACCAACAGCCCCAAAGTCAAAAACATGATGATTTGAAACAACCAAGTAAGTCCATCGAAAAACTTCATCATGCTTCTTCTGTGTACCACGCGGTGATTTCCTACCATCAAACCACCAACATATACAGCTAAATATCCATTTCCACCCACAAAATCAGTAAATCCAAAGAGAAAAAACATGATGGTCACCATCAATACGGAATACAAAGCATCATTGTCGAGGTTGATATTATTGATTAATTTGACCGACAATTTACCCAAAACAAAGCCCAAAGCCGCTCCAAAGACAAGTTGCTGCATGAATTTTAAGAGTACAATCCAGCCACTGATTTCAGGCAAAGTAAGCAGTTGAATCATCATGATGGTAATCATAAAAGCCATGGGGTCGTTGCTCCCACTTTCCAATTCGAGCAAGGGACGCAGGTTCTGCCTCAAAGAAAGTTTCTTAGAACGCAAAATGGCAAATACTGAAGCTGAGTCGGTTGACGACATAATGCCGGCAAGTAAGATGGATTCAAAAAGACTAAAGGTTACGCTTTGCACGATGCTGTTCGTCGCCCAGTAAATAAAGAGTCCTGTGAGCAGGGCTGTGAGCAGCACCCCTATCGTAGCCAGTATAATCCCGTGTATGGCAATGGGTTTCAACTCAGTAATGCGTGTATCCAAGCCTCCTGAAAACAAAATAATATTCAGGGCGACTATGCCTATATATTGTGCTACTTTCGGAGAACTAAACTGTAATCCAAAGCCGCTGCTTCCAAATACTATCCCGATTAAGAGAAAAAGCAACAAGGTTGGTACGCCGTATTTATATCCGGTTTTTCCTGCTATCAAACTAAGAAACAAAAGAACAGACGCTGTCAGTAGGAAAAACTCAAAATTCAGAAGTGTCATTTGTAATATCATAATGGGTACAAAAGTAAGATTTTTTTTTGAAAAAATTTGTAAACTAAAAAAAACAACGTATATTTGCACCCGCTTAGGGAAGGTGCCATAGCTCAGTTGGTAGAGCAAAGGACTGAAAATCCTTGTGTCCCTCGTTCGATTCGTGGTGGCACCACATTAAAAAAGCGCTTCAAATCATTTGTTTGAAGCGCTTTTTTTGTGACTCCGAAAGGATTCTAACCTTTAACCTTCTGATCCGTAGTCAGATACTCTATACAGTTGAGCTACGGAGCCTTTTTCTTTGACGAGTGCAAAAATAATGCTTTTAAATGTAACCTCAAAATGAATATGAAAATTTATACCAAGTTTCTTATATTCTTCCTGCCAATGTTTCTCTTAACTTGCACTCACAGTCGCATTTGCCGGTGTAAATCAGTCCGATTTGTTTGAGCAATTCGTATTCTTTTAAAAAATTATCCGTAAAAATACCG
>CAZOUH010000106.1:0-4993 GCA_964582935.1 uncultured Paludibacter sp. | reverse complement strand
ATCCTTCTGTACACTCCAAACTCTCCTTGGTCATTGAGCCTGTCGAAATGTGGAGGGGTTGGGGGTGTCATCACTATTCATTATTCATTATTCACTCTTCGTTCTTCGTTCTTAGTTCTTCGTTCTTCGTTTTTCCTTCCCTCCACATCGCCTGCAGCACCGGCACCACAAACATGGTCATAGACTGAATAAACATGCCCCCGAAAGTCGGGATTGCCATGGGTATCATGATGTCCGAACCTTTTCCGGTGGATGTCAGTACAGGCAACAGGGCTATCAAGGTAGTCGCAGTAGTCATGACGGCAGGACGAACTCTTTTCAAACCTGCATATACTACTGCTTCTCGAATTTCTTCTTTGGTCTGCGGATTTCTATCGATAAAGGTTTGATGGATGTAAGTTCCCATCAATACACCATCATCGGTGGCGATGCCAAACAAGGCAATAAATCCTACCCACACCGCAATGCTTAAGTTGACGGGTTGCATTTGAAATACATCCCGCAAATTGGCACCGGCAATGGAGAAGTTTAAAAACCAGGGCTGTCCGTACAACCACAAGAAGATAAATCCGCCTGCAAAGGCGACAAATACTCCGGAGAAGTGTATGAGCGAGGCTGTTACCGTTTTAAACTGGAAATACAGTAATAACAGTATGATCAACAAACTGATGGGAATAACTATCATCAGTCGTTTTGCCGCATGATGCTGTTGCTCAAAACTACCTGCAAAAGCATAGGAAACGCCATGAGGTAATTGTATGGCACCTGACTTCATTTGCTCTTGCAAATGCTTATCAGCCTCCTTCACTACATCTACTTCCGCTTTGCCTTCATGCTTGTCAAATATCACATAACCCACCAAGAAGGTGTTTTCGCTCTGAATCATTTGTGCGCCTTTGGTATAGTGGATATCTGCTACTTCCGATAAAGGGATTTGTGCACCACTTGCCGTGCTTACCAACAAACGCGCAATGCTCTCGGGGTTTTCACGCAATTCGCGCGGATAGCGCAAACGCACCGGATAACGCTCTCTGCCCTCAACCGTTGTAGTCAGTGGCATGCCGCCTATAGCAGTGCTGATAATCGACTGCAATTCATCTACCTTTATGCCGTAGCGCGCCATCTTCTTTCTGTCCAATTGGATTTCAATATACGGAGCACCAACCGAGCGGTCGTAAAAGACAGTAGCAGGCAAAACAGATGGAACATCCTTCAAAGCGGCTTCAATGATTTTGCCGCCTTCTTCTATAGATTCTAAATCCGGTCCGGAGACTTTCACGCCCATAGGCGCACGCATACCGGTCGATAACATCACCAAACGTGCTTCAATGGGCTGTAATTTAGGAGCGGAAGTTAATCCGGGTAAATGTGATACATTGACAATCTCCTGCCAAATATCATCTGTATTTTTAATTTTGGGACGCCACTGGCGGAAATACTGCCCACGCTTAGAAGGAATCAAACTGTCGGCCGGAATCACCCTGAAACTCTCCTTGGGGTTGTAGGTTGAACCATCAATCAATAGAAATTCCCCTTTGCGATTGGTTTTGAATTGCATGCGCTGTCCGGCATCATCTAAAATATACTCCGGACGATAATTGATGACATTTTCAAACATCTGAGTAGGAGCGGGGTCTAAAGCAGATTCTACGCGCCCCCATTTGCCTACTGTCATTTCAACTTCAGGGATATTGGTGATGCGCTTATCCAACATTTTGATGATGCGCAGATTTTCCTCTATGCCTGTGTGTGGCATGGTGGTAGGCATCAGCAAAAATGAACCTTCATCCAAAGCAGGCATAAACTCCTGCCCAATACCCGGGAGGGCTTCATCTGCACTCGACCAAAAAGCAGTTTGGCGAAATGATTTCCATCCTACAGTCTCAAATCCTTTGGCTACAAAGCCGAAAGTCTTGTCGAAACCCAACCATATGGTAATGCCAAACAAAAGGGTAAGCAATGGAATCGCCATAAATTTCCAGCGATTGTCTAAACACCAACGCAACATACGTTCGTAATAAATCACCATCAGCCAAAGCACTGCCAATATCACTGCTATCAACACCGTTACAAATACGAAATTGACAGGTATTCCTGCTTGGGTACCTACCGGCAACCATTGTGTAGTCAGGAAAAACACCACTATCAAAGTAATGATGGCGATATTGAGATAGCTTTGCAGACTGCGTTTCCTCCACTTGATTTCATAAAGATTATTGGCTCCATATAAAATTAAGCCTAAATAAACCAAAGAACCAGTCAATATGGGCAACACAACGCCTGCAATAATCAATAGGATATAGCTGATTTTTCTTATTAATTTGGATGTGATTTTTAATGAAAATACATAATACGCCAAGGTGGGTAAAACGGCAATTCCTAATAAAAATGCTGATAGCAAGGCAAAGGCTTTAGTATAAGCCAAAGGTTTGAATAATTTACCTTCTTGTGCCTGCATCAAGAATACCGGCAAGAAACTGACAACTGTGGTCAGCATGGCGGTTAATACAGCGCCTGAGACTTCTTTCAGACTGACAAAGATCAAATCTACTAATTCCTTACCACCACGGATATGCCGATTTTCTTTCATCTCCATATGCCGAATGATGTTTTCGACATAGACGACCCCAATATCTATCATCAACCCAATGGCAATGGCAATACCCGATAGAGCGACTATATTTGCTTCAATATTCAGGTAGCGCATTACGATGAAAGTCAGTAACACGCCTATTGGCAGAATGCCGGAAATAATAACTGAAGCACGCAGATTTAATACGATGATGATGACTACCAAGATAGAAATCAATATTTCTAAAGTCAGGGCAGTTTCTAAAGTGCCTATGGTTTCATGTATCAAATCGGTGCGATCGTAAAAAGGTATTACTGTTACTTTGGAAATGGTTCCGTCTGCCAAAGTCTTTTGTGGCAAACCGGCTTCAATTTCATTGATTTTCGCTTTGACTTGATCAATGACTTCTAAAGGATTTGAACCATAACGAGCAACTACTACGCCGCCCACAGCTTCAATTCCTTCTTTGTCCAAGCCACCACGGCGGGTTGCAGGACCCAAATTCACGACAGCTATATCCTTGATGCGCACCGGCATATTGTTGCGCATGCTAACCACTGCTTCTTCCAAATCAGCAATGCTTTTGATATAGCCTAAGCCACGCACCAAGTATTCTGCCTTGTTGATTTCAACGGTTTCCGCACCAATATCCAAATTGCTTTGCTGAATGGCATTCATCACATCCATGATGGATACATTGAAAGCCTTGAGTGCATTGGGTTTTATTTCAACTTGATATTCCTTGATGAAACCGCCCACTGAAGCTACTTCAGAAACTCCTTGAGCTGCGGATAGGGCATACTTTACCTGATAATCTTGGATGGAGCGTAATTCATCCGGATCCCAACCGCCGGTTGGCTTGCCCGTTGCAGGATTTCTGCCTTCCAAGGTGTACCAGAAAATCTGTCCTAAAGCGGTAGCATCCGGACCCAAAGTTGGTTGTACACCATCGGGTAAGGTGCCAGCCGGCAGGGAATTGAGCTTTTCCAAGATGCGCGAACGACTCCAATAAAATTCTACCTCATCTTCAAAAATGATGTAGATAAAGGACATGCCAAACATAGACGAACTACGAATGGTTTGCACGCCCGGAATACCCAATAGGGAAGTGGTGAGCGGATAAGTAATCTGATCTTGAATGTCTTTGGGTGAACGTCCCGCCCATTCGGTAGCCACAATTTGTTGGTTTTCACCAATGTCGGGAATGGCATCTACCGGCACGGGATCACGAGGTAGCAGGCTATTCCATTGAAATGGCGCAGTCGCTATTCCCCAAATAATGATAACCAATAAGAGTAGGATGGTTATCAGTCGGTTGTTTAAAAAATACTGAATGATTTTATTGAGCATAAAATAACGTATTGATTACAAATATTGATAATTACAGGTGTAAATTCCTTGTAAAAGAAATTCACACAAGCCGATGGATGTCAGCGTAGTACATCCATCAATTAAGCAATGTTTGAATCAAATACGCAATATGCAGATATAGGAAAGTCGATTGAGATCTTGAAGAAACAAGCCTTCCGGCGGAAAGCTGTTGTAATGAACTGCCTCTTGTTGCAATTGATGTATCTCCGGCAGGACAGCAGTTTGCAGCCAAGTACTGATTTCGGTAATCTGAGGAGAAATAGTTAAATCCTCTTCCGTTTGATGCTGATATTCTTTGGTAGGTAATTCAACAACTTGAAAATCACAACAACTCAAGGCTTCATGCTGAGCATCCAAAGCTGCAAATGCAAACTCATGCAGCACCAAATCATGAACGGAAGTATGACAGCAATTGTGAATATTGTCGGGCTTGTATACACTGTGCGAATGTAACTGTCCGCCACAAAAGTGCATTGCCACCACGGGATGTACGGCAATGACCACCATGAGGTTTAATAAAAATATGGATATTACTTTTCGCATAAACATTGAAATCCCATACAGAACTCTGACTTTTAAACAACAAAAATAAGCATGTGGTTTTTATACAGATGGTATTTTTAATAAAATTATACTTTCTTGAGTTATTGAAATACAATGCGTTAAAAATAAACAGAGACTCATGATGAGCCTCTGCCATTACACAAACTTAATTACACATTGAAAAATACCTCAATTCACATTGAGTTTTGTCTTTGATTAAAATATTACTTCATATTTAGGTTCCTGAGTAATTTCGGGAACTTGCTCGGTATAAGTAACAACTCCTTCTTCATTAATGGCTACTACTGCACGCGACATCAAGCCTTTTAATGGTCCGTCAGTCATTAATACACCATAATCGGTTGCAAAGCTATGATACCTGAAATCTGAAGCGGTAACTACATTGTCTAAACCTTCTGCTCCACAAAAACGGGCATGCGCAAAAGGTAAATCTTTTGATACGCAAAGCACTACGGTATTGTCTTTATCAGCTACCCATTTGTTGAA
>CAZOUH010000105.1:0-5085 GCA_964582935.1 uncultured Paludibacter sp. | reverse complement strand
TCTGATAGTCTTTGCCATCATCCAAAATCACTTTCAAAATATCATGCAAATGATGGTAATAAGAATGGATACTGCCTATCATCCTTTCTGTTCTATTGAGCTTCGCCATGGAAACCATCTTCATGGCAGAAGTGATTTTCCGCGTGGATTGCACAGAATGAATGCGGTCTTTTATTTCTTTCAGGGTAGCCATTATTCGGAAACACTCAGGATTACATCCGCTGCAACTTGCTCGATGACAGCAATAATTTCATCATTAAAAATGCCTTCTCGGATGGGGTTTAATACGTTTTCCCGATGGAGAGATTCTAATCGGCTTAAAAATTCTTGCTTGAATGCATCTACTTTTTCCAAAGCAAGGTCTTTCAACAAACCTTTGGTGCCACAATATAAGATGGCGATTTGCTTTTCAACCTCAATAGGGGCATGAACGGATTGCACCAACAAGCGTTCGTTTTTTCGACCTTTATCTATGATCATGGCAGTGACAGCATCTAAATCACTACCGAATTTAGAAAATGCTTCTAATTCCCTGTATTGAGCTTGATCTATTTTCAAGGTGCCGGCAATCTGCTTCATCGTTTTAACTTGCGCATTTCCACCCACGCGCGATACAGAAACTCCTACATCAATTGCCGGTCGGTTGCCACTGATAAAAGCATCTACATCTAAGAAAATCTGACCATCTGTAATAGAAATCACATTGGTAGGGATATAAGCAGAAATGTCACCGGCTTGTGTCTCGATGATGGGAAGGGCAGTCAGCGAACCACCACCTTTAATTTTTCCTTTCAGGCTCTCCGGCACATCATTCATTTGTTCAGCGACTTCCTGCTGGTTGATGATTTTGGCTGCTCGTTCCAAGAGGCGAGAATGCAGGTAGAAGATATCTCCCGGATAAGCTTCCCGTCCAGAAGGACGACGCAAAATCAAGGATACTTCGCGGTAAGCGACGGCTTGCTTCGACAAGTCATCATAAATCACCAAAGCGTGTCTGCCGGTGTCGCGGAAAAATTCGCCTATGGCAGCACCTGCAAAAGGAGCGTAATACTGCATGGCTGCCGGATCGGAAGCGTTGGCTGCCACAATGATGGTGTATTCCAAAGCTTTATGCTTGCGCAAGGTTTCAACGATAGACGCCACAGTAGAACCCTTCTGTCCGATCGCCACATAGATACAATAAACGGGATCGCCTTCTTCAAAATTGCGGCGTTGATTGATGATGGTGTCGATCGCAATGCTGGTTTTGCCGGTTTGTCGGTCGCCAATGATTAATTCACGCTGCCCACGACCAATGGGAATCATGGCATCAATGGCTGTCAAGCCGGTCTGTAAAGGCTGATTGACAGGTTGCCTGTAGATTACGCCCGGTGCCTTACGCTCAAAAGGCATTTCATAGCGCTCCCCTTTGATGCTGCCTTTGCCATCAAGCGCTTCACCCAAAGGATTGATAACCCTGCCCAACATGGCATCGCCTACCCTGATGGAAGCAACTCTTTTGGTACGCATGGCAGTGTCTCCTTCTTTAATTTCTGAGGATGATCCTAAAAGTACGGCGCCCACATTATCGTCTTCCAAGTTCATGACGATGGCGTGCATGCCGTTTTCAAATTGAAGCAGCTCACTCGCTTCAGCATTATGTAAACCGTACAAGCGTATCACACCGTCGCCGACCTGCAATACCGTTCCGATTTCGTCAAACTTGGGATCGGCAGCCATACCGGCTAATTGCTTGCGCAATACCTCCGAGACTTCGCTTACATTGATTTTATTAACCATTTTTTCTTCCGTTTCCGTTCAACATGTTTTTTCTCATTTGCTTTAATTGTCCCGATAATGTCGCATCCCAGCGCAAATGATTCACCTCGATTTGAAAGCCTCCTAATATTTCAGGATGGATATATTTCTCTAATTCGACCGTTCCGCCTGTCTGAGCTTCAATCAGCTTAATGAAACGCTGTTCCGTTTCTTCATCAATCGGAGCAGCCGTTATCAGTTTGGTATGATTGATTTTGTTATCTTCGCGATAAAAGTCTATATACTTCAACATCACCTGCATAAGTAAGGATTCGCGTTTGTTTTTCAACAATAAATCCATGAAACGCTTCAGGGTATCGCTCAGTTCTCTGCCGGTCAACTCTAACATCAGCCGGCGTTTGTTTTCAACAGGTAATTTTGGATTTTTCAGAGCCTGATTGACTTCTTTCGTTTCGCTCAAAACCAACACAATCACTTTGGCTTCTTCATACACCACCTCTGTGCTGTAGTTGTCGTTAGCAAACTCCAACAAAGCCTTTGCATATCTTGCCGGTATCAATCCGATGCTCATGGGTGTATATAAAAAACCATTTATGAATTGTGGATGTTCATTTCATCAATCAGTTGATTGATAACCGCTTCTTGTTCTGCCTGCTGATCTAAATTTTTGCGTAACAGCTTTTCAGCAATGTCGAAAGACAGATTGACGACTTGCTTTCTAATGTCGCGGATCGCATCATCTTTTTCTGCTTCTATCTGCTTGCGGGCATCATGGATGATTACGCCGGCTTCTTTTTGGGCTTTATCCATCGCTTCGCGAATAATCGCTTCACGGGATTTAATCGCTTCAGCCAAAATCTTCGCCTGCTCTTTCTTCGCCAGCTCAAGTATCTTTTCGCCGTCTGCCTTCACATTTTTGAGGTCTTCGTGGGCTTGTTTGGCTGCTGCCAACGACTCATCAATATACTTATTCCTATCTTCTACCCCTTTGATGATAAAAGGAAAAGCAAATTTAGTCAGGATAAAAATGACTGCTCCAAATGCAATCAGCATCCAGAAAATTAATCCCAAATCAGGTGTAAGTAATGACATGATCAGCTTTTATAAAATAAATCCGGCTACCACGATAGCGAAGAGCGCAATACCTTCAATCAGCGCAGCAGCGATAATCATGCTGATACGGATATCACTGCCGGCTTCGGGCTGGCGGGCAATACCTTCCATAGCGGCGGCTCCGATTTTACTTATACCAATTCCCGCTGCTAAAACTGTGATTGCAATGGCAATGGCTTCTCCGGTAATCCCGATGTCGGTGGTAACTTGTAATAAAGTGCTTAGTAACATAATTGTTCGTTAATTTATTTGTTATTAATTTGTTGAATTTAGTAGTTAAGTTGATTCGAATGACTTTTCGGCTTGTTGCGGTTTGACCCTTGCCGCACTGATAAATACAGCTGTAAATACGGTAAATACATAAGCTTGGATATACGCTACCAATATCTCAATGAAATTGATAAACACAATCAATACGATTGAAAAGCCAGTCATGGACGAACTCAGGGCTGCACCCATGTGGGCTGTTATAAAAATCAAACTCACCAAACCCAATACGATGGCATGTCCTGCCATGATATTGGCAAAAAGACGAATCATCAATGCAAAAGGTTTGGTAATCAGTCCCACTATTTCAATGACAATCATCAGGGGCAAAGGAAACTTCAACCAGACGGGCACATCGGGCCAAAAAATCTCTTTGTAATATTCTTTTGTTCCCGTCAAGTTCACAATCAGAAAAGTAAACAAAGCCAATGTAAATGTAACAGCTATATTGCCGGTCACGTTTGCCCCTCCGGGGAAAATAGGTATCAATCCTAAAATATTATTGAAGAAGATAAAGAAAAACAAGGTCAGCAGATAATACCTGTATCGCTTATAATCTTCTCCCAACACCGGTTTGATAATGTCATCATGTACAGACAAAATAAATATCTCCATCGCCCCTACCAAGCCTTTTTTTGGTCTGATGGGATCGCGTTTGTAGGCACGTGCGATGAGTAGCATAATGGATATCAACAGGAAAGAAGCAATCAACAAAGAAGCAGCATTCTTGGTCAGCGATAAATCAATGGGTCGGACTTCTTTACCGTTTGCATCTTTTTCAACTATTTTACCCTGATATTTTTCACTTTCGCTGATATAGAAACCTTTATAATGACCGTTATGTTGATGAAATTGAGCAGAGGAAAACAGATGTGTTCCGGAGCTTTTGCTATACAGGATAACGGGTAGAGGGATGCTGATGTATTTGTCTTTATACGTCGCTATATGCCATTCATAGCTGTCTTTTAAGTGGTCGAGTATCATCTCTTTCACATCCAATGGAGCGGTAGCTGAATCTGACTCGATAGTTTGTTGAATAGTCTCAGCCGGCAAAGAAACGCTCATTGCCAGAAACATCAATACATACAAGATATGTTTAAGAGCTTTGCTGAACATTGTTTTTTATTTTTTTCTCTACCTGTAAAAAGCTCCATGCTTCAAAAGCAAGGTATGCCAAATAAAATACGGCAAAAGTCATGGCAAAGCCTACTATATCTTCAGGATCAATGATATACCAATATAATAAAAAGAAGATACCTCCCAAAAAGATTTTGATGGTACGTATCAACATGTATTTGTTGGCTCTTTTCCTGCCGTTTTTTGTGCCGTTGCCGTTTTTCTTAGGTGTGTTGCCATTTTTAGTAATCAACAGAATAGAAATTATTCCGATTAATAAAAAGAAAACAGGTACGGAGACGCAACAAGTTGTGACGTCATGTTTATACACAAAAACAATAAAAAAACAGAGGACGCCGCAAACACCGGCTAAGGTGGCAGTCAGACTGAGCACGAGTTTTTTTCTGAGTTGTATCATTGCATACATTCGGAAGAAGTTAAACAAATGGTGATTACATCGCGATTCGCCTTGATGAATCCACCGGAAATTTTCAACTTATTTTCAGCTTGATCGTTTCTGTATTTAACAGTCCCTTTTTTCAGACTTGAAACTATGGGGGCGTGATTCTTCAGGATGGTGAATGATCCCTTGGTTCCCGGAACTGTTATAGATTCAACATTTCCGGAAAATAAAGTTTGTTCCGCCGTTATAATTTCAAGTTGCATAAAATACCTGATGAATGTTCTTGTGATATTATTGAGCCGATTGCTCTAACAATTTTTTACCTTTCTCTATGGCTTCATCTATGGTTCCAACATTCAGGAATGCCATTTCCGGATATTCGTCCAACTCGCCATCCAATATCATTTTGAAACCCCTGATTGTTTCTT
>CAZOUH010000104.1:0-5100 GCA_964582935.1 uncultured Paludibacter sp. | reverse complement strand
TTGACAATAGCAGCATGAGGCAGGTATTCCAAAATCTCAATTTGATAATCTGTTAATTTGATAGTTTCACCAACTTGCTCAAACATATAAATTTCCGGTCTGCCCTCGGGAAGCATTTTACCTGTCTGTACGTCAATAATCACCAATTTGGGAGGATATTCTTCTATCTTGAAAGTATCCAATTCAATGGCAATCGGAAGTTCCTTTACATTCCCAAAATAATCGCGCACACGCCATTCTATATCCCCTTCGTTCACCGTCATGGTGACACGCTCCATATCGGCACTGCCTAAAATGCCGCATAGAAAAGCGATATACAAACCGGTATGATTGAGGTAAAAGCCAATTTGTCGCCATGTATTTCGCTTCTCAGTCTTCCTTAAAGTGGCAAACCCAAGAATAGCCAGCATATAAAAACTAAGGAAGATAAAGGACCAAGAAGTGGTCATGCGATACCAACCTAATGTTTTCAGGAAGTTTTGTGGTAGATGTCCATCCGGCTCATAAGCAGTGAATTGCGGCGTCAATCCCATGACAACGATAAGAAGGAGCATCACGACCAATGCGGGAATGGTTGCTCGTATGCTTGAAAGCCAGCGTACAATATGCTTAGTTCTCAAAAAGAAATAACAAAACAGGATCCCTAAGGTAAATAAGGACCCTATGATGATATTGATGGGGAAAGCGAAATCAGATGGTATGATATTACCCAATGAAAATTGAAGTGCAAATCCTGCAACTGCAATGCCGGCAGCAATGATAAACCCTTCAAGGTAATCCCATGGTCTTTCCCATATTTTGCGCGTTTTATTTTTCATCAAAAACGAATCAACTCAAGCTTAATTGCGACTAACCAAACGGTTGTTTTGCTTGGCAGTTTGTATCCATTCGGGAACAACAGTCTCCAAGAATACTTTTTTATTGGCTCTTTCTTGATCCATATCCAATCCAATATAAGCTTGTGCTTTTGCTTTGCTTGAAATATCAGGCATAGGCACATCTCCTATATATCCTAATTGAGCCAATACTTTTGAAGTTACGAAACGTGCTTTGTGAGCGCGATCCAAACTTTGCGAAAGTAATCTTTGGAACTCGATGGGAGCATGGAAAGAAGCACCATGAGAAGCTACTGCATAATCCCAGCGCCATTGCGACTGACGAAGTAATTGCAATACATCATTCATTTGTGTCTCAGAAGCACCATTATCCCAAGCAAATTTAGCTTCGATGTGGGCAGCAGCCAATTCCTTTTCAACCATGTCGCGTAATTCATTGCCTTTGCGTTGACGCTCATAAACAGAGGCACGTAAGGTTTCTTCGCTTTCGCGATGGCATACTTGACAAGTATTATTGATATTAGCCAATGGGCTGATGATATGGTGATCGGAGTATTTTACGCCACCTTCAGAAATATAAGGCATATGGCAGTCGGCACAAGAAACACCCCTTTGCGCATGGATGCCCATTTTAAAGATTTCATAATCCGGGTGCTGGGCTTTGAGAATAGGCGCGCGACTTAATTGATGGATGTAATCGGCATGACCAACCTTATCATAATAGGCTTCTCCACCTTCCATGGTCAGACCATTGTGCCAAGGGAAAACCAAATAATTAGTTTCCGGTTGGAAATAATATTCCACATGACATTGTGCACATGCCAAAGAGCGCATATCTTGCTGTGAGACTTTTTTGATATCCTGTCCACTATTCGCCAAGCCTTCTAAAAGAGCAGGACGAGAAATTTGCAAGTTCATGTTTTCAGGTTCATGACAATCGGCACAACCCACAGGATTTACAATTTCATGCCCTAATGAAGCCCAAGTGCCGGCATAATATTCAGCAATGCCGATGGAGTCCATCATGCGAGGCACGTCCGGGCTTTTACAAGTCCAGCAAGTTGCAGGCTGCGGTCCTTCGTTCGGGTGCATGGGAGCACCGGTGCGCAAAGTATGATGAACATCCTCTATCATGTGCATATGACCCCGCGGCGTTCCATAATCTTTGGAGAACGCATATCCTGCCCAAAGAATCACCATTTCAGGACGTTGTTTTAACACATCCACTATGCTGCTACCATGAAATTCACTTTGGAAAGTAGTATCAGCAGTTTGCAACCATGTGTGATATTCCCGCGGATAGTTATCAGCGAAAATCTCACTTCTTGACTCAATGCCTTTGATTTCAACTTTTTTGTTGTAGAGGATACTGGTAATTTCAGCCCTGCGTGTAGTAATGGATGAAGCGAGCATACCCAATAAAAAGACAACACCTACAGTGACGAAAAACAAGAGCCACGCTACTCCCGGTTTCATTTTTTTGTTTTCATGATTTGTACTCATACTGATACTTAGTTTTATGCTTAATATTTTTCATTAGACTTCTCACTTAAATCCTTCGTAAACCCTTTCTAATCCAACATCTATTCACGTAGGTTTTTGTTTCGTATTTTACATGACCACAAATATAAGCCATTAAATCTGAAAAGAAAGCGTTTGGAGTGTAGGAAGCAAGTATTTTGTTTATTTTTCCTATAGAATTTTTAATAAGTGTTGGTTTGGGTTGTTGTGGGGAAGTATAAAAGAGGTAAGCTCGTTAAACTGATTTACGTATAAATCTAATGATTCATTTATAACTATAAGATATTCATTTTGGGGTAATGGGAATTATCTATTTTATTGTTAGGCAACTATACTGACAAGTTGCAAAGTTTGTTTTTGCAAAAGATGTGAATGTTGTGTAGATTATATTAACGAATGTTGTACCTTTATTGCGTGAAAGTAGAAGTTGGTGGCAATGTTGGTCAAGGTTTCAAGCTAAAATTAGCGGTTAAACAAGATTCGCAATTGCTACCGTAAATCCGTATGGCGAATGCAAACAAAAGAAGAAGCACTAAACAAAATCAAAAGCTTAGTTCAAAGATTTGACGAGCAAAAAGAATTTTACAAGCAAGCAGATTATAATGAAACTCAAACAAGGAGAGATTTCATTGACCCGTTTTTCAAAGCATTGGGTTGGGATGTTGACAACGAAAACGGCTATGCTGAAAGTTATCGTGAAGTAATTCATGAAGACCGTGTGAATGTTGGTGGGGCTACAAAAGCACCAGATTATTCTTTTCGTTTGGTTGGTGGAAAGCGATTGTTTTTCTTAGAAGCAAAAAAACCAAGTATTGATATAAAGGAAGATATAAACCCTGCTTATCAAGTCAGACGTTATGGCTGGAGTGCCAAAATGCCGATTTCCGTAATTACAGATTTTGAAGAATTTTCTATCTACGATTGTACCAAAAAACCAAAACCAACAGACAAAGCAAGTCATTCAAGAATCAAGTATTTACAATACACAGAATACGTTTCTGAATTTGATTTTTTATGGGATACATTTAGTAAAGAAAAAGTCCTAAAAGGTAGTTTTGATAAATATATTGTCAGCGATAAAAACAAAAAAGGAACATCAACAGTAGATAATGAATTTTTATTGTCGCTCGATAAATGGCGTGTTGATTTAGCAATGAATATTGCATTAAGAAACAAAGATATTACGGAAGATGAATTAAACTTTGTTGTCCAAAACACGATTGACAGAATAATATTTTTGAGAATAGCAGAAGATAGAAGCGTTGAACCTTACGGTGATTTAAAAACAGACATAAAAAGTGGTAATTTCTACAACAATCTTCTTTATCGTTTTAATCAGGCAGACCAAAAATACAATTCAGGTTTATTTGATTTTGAGAAGGACAATATCAGTCATACAATCATTGTTGACAACAAGGTCATAAAAGAAATAATTTCCGAACTCTATTATCCTGTTTGTCCTTATGAATTTTCTGTTTTGTCTGTTGAAATTTTAGGAAGTGCTTATGAGCAATTTCTCGGGAAAACGATTTCTTTAACTAAAGGAGGTCGAGCAAGAATTGAAGAAAAACCAGAAGTAAGAAAAGCAGGAGGAGTTTATTACACGCCTCAATATGTTGTAGATTACATTGTTAAAAACACAGTCGGCAAACTCGTTGAAGACAAAACGCCTAAAGAAGTAAGTGTCATAAAAATTTGTGATCCGGCTTGTGGCAGTGGTAGTTTTTTGATTGGTGCGTATCAGTTTTTGTTAGATTGGCATAAAGACTATTATTCAAATAATGGAAAAATAAGTAAAGGGAATAAAAACAATCCTTTAACGCCTTTGGGAGAATTGACAACAGCTGAAAAAAAGCGTATTCTACTTAATAATATTTATGGAGTGGACTTGGACAGTAACGCAGTGGAAGTTACCAAACTTTCTTTGTTGCTTAAATGCATGGAGGGAGAAACAAAAGCAACCATTGAAACGGAAATGAAACTTTTTCAAGATAGAATTTTACCCACGTTGGATAATAATATCAAAAGCGGTAATTCTTTAATCGATTTGGATTATTATGATAATGAACTTGATTTTGGCGAAGAAAGAAAAGTAAAACCATTTTCTTGGCAAAAAGCATTTTCAGAAATTTTTAATAGAAATGTAGCAATTGACCAACGATTACCTTATAAAAAACAATTTCAGAAAGTCAAAAAACTTTCTGATGAAACAGATGCATTGATTTCAAGTCTAAAAGAACCTGACACAATCTATGGTAAACCAAATGGAGGCTTTGATATAATTATTGGAAACCCACCGTATGTAAAAGTTTCAGATAAAAAGGTTTTCGATTACTTTAATAATAAATTTATCCATCAAGATTATCAGCAAGATTTGTATTTGTTGTTTTTGGAACAATACAAACATCTTTTGGTAACAGGTGGAAAATTAGGTATAATCATCCCGAACACTTGGTTACAAAGTATCAAATTTAGAAACATAAGAAAATATTTAACCACAGACTATTATTGGGAAAGAATTTTACACATCAACGAGCATATTTTTAATGCTGTTGTAGATACACATGTTTTGATTTTTGAGAAAAACAATTACATAAAAAATGATAGTGTTGAAATAGATATTTTTGAAAAAAAGGAAATTAGATTTCATCAAGCAATCAATCAGAATAAACTACCTGATAATGGAGATGTTATAAATATATTACAAAGCGATGAGGAAAAGAATTTGTTTGAGAAAATAAAA
>CAZOUH010000103.1:3085-5173 GCA_964582935.1 uncultured Paludibacter sp. | reverse complement strand
GGGCTGCCCAACTCAAAACCTATAAAAAAGGCAGTGCCCCCGTTTTCGTACCCGAAACAGCACCCGAATCAGTACCCGAAATTTCAGAAGAACCGGAGGATATCCAAGAAAACGAAATCATTTGTCAAATCAATGATACCATAAGCTACACAAGTATCCGTCAATTCAAAAGTACGCAGGCACTCAAATGGTGGCACGAATGGCACAAAATAACAGAGAACTTAAATAAACAAAACGGTGCGCTTCAGGCACTTAGAAGTAAATTTCTGACTACTGAAGATGAAAAAGAAAACAAAAGACTGCAAGCAGAAATTTTAAGCCTTGAAAAACAGCTTATCAATGCCAAGCGGATATCGAACGAAAAGATGATGAACATCAGAAACGAAGAAATTAAATATTTGAAAAAGAACTTTTAATAAAAATAATCGCTATATTTACACGTTTTTTAAGCAGACAAAACGAGTACATAAGATTTTTAATTTACAAGCCTCTACTGACGAAAGTAAAAGAGCTTAGAACAGGCCATTAAAAAACAATATTGATGATATGAATGCATTCATTATATTTATTATGCTGCTTATTGCAGTAGGATTATTATTGGTTGAAATGTTTCTGATACCGGGCATTTCAATAGCCGGCATTGGCGGACTCCTATTTTTGGGAGGTGCTGTGTATTATGCCTATGCTTATATAGGTTCCACCGCAGGATTTCTCACTTTGGTAGCTGCTTTTGTCATGCTGACCATTGCGGTCATTATTTTCATCCGCTCCAAAGCCTTGGAGAAGATGTCGCTTAAAACGGATATAGACAGCAAAAACGACCCTTTGGAAGGTATTGAATTAAAAGAAGGCGACATGGGAATAACTTGTTCTCGTTTGGCTCCCATGGGTAAGATACGGGTACAGGGGCATGTTGTAGAAGCCAAAGCATTGGACGATTTCATCGATCAAGATGTAGAAGTTGTCATCATTAAAGTTCAATCGACCAATGTATTGGTCGAAAGAAAAAAACAAACTGATTCAGAATCAGAAATAACAAATCTTTAAATAACTAAATTATGGGAATTATTGAAATTATTGCGTTGGGACTATTAGGAATTCTTATCTTATTATTTTTCTATTATGTTCCATTTCTACTTTGGCTTTCTGCTAAAGTTACGGGGGTCAACATATCGTTGATACAATTATTTTTAATGCGCATCAGGAAAGTACCGCCTCACACCATTGTAGCTTGCATGATTGAAGCTCACAAAGCTGATTTGAAAGAAGTTACGCGTGACGGATTAGAAGCACATTATTTAGCCGGCGGGCACATCGAATCAGTGACGCATGCCTTGGTTTCTGCCTCTAAAGCTAATATCGACTTATCTTTTAAGATGGCAACTGCCATCGACTTAGCCGGTCGTGATGTGTTTCAAGCTGTTCAGATGTCGGTAAACCCCAAAGTTATCGATACCCCACCGGTGACTGCCGTAGCGATTGACGGTATTCAGTTGATTGCGAAGGCTCGCGTTACTGTACGGGCTAATATCAAGCAATTGGTGGGTGGTGCCGGTGAAGAAACTGTATTGGCGCGTGTAGGTGAAGGCATCGTATCTTCCATCGGATCTGCTGCATCGCATAAATCGGTGTTAGAAAATCCGGATACCATTTCTAAAGTGGTATTGAAGAAAGGATTGGATGCCGGAACTGCTTTCGAGATTCTCTCTATTGACATCGCCGACATTGATATAGGTAAAAACATTGGCGCTCAATTGCAGATGGATCAGGCAGAAGCCGACAAAAATATTGCACAAGCCAAAGCCGAAGAGCGCAGGGCAATGGCAGTCGCTTTAGAGCAAGAAATGAAAGCCAAGACCCAAGAGCAACGTGCAAAAGTGATTGAGGCAGAAGCAGAAGTGCCCAAAGCAATGGCAGAAGCTTTCCGCAGCGGCAACCTCGGCATTATGGATTATTACCGCATGAAAAATATAGAAGCAGACACTTCCATGCGCGAAAATATCGCTAAACCCACTTCATCAGGAAAATCTGAGGTGATTGGGGATAAGGGAAAAAAGTAGTGAACTAGTGAATAATGAATAATGAATA
>CAZOUH010000103.1:0-2985 GCA_964582935.1 uncultured Paludibacter sp. | reverse complement strand
TGAATAATGAATAATGAATAGCGAATCACTATTCACTATTCATTATTCATTATTCGTTGTTCTAAATAATCTTCCACCACCATCTCCACTCCTTGTTGTAGTGGGATGTTTGGTTTCCAGCCAAGTTCAAATAATTTGCTTACGTCTAACAATTTACGGGGAGTACCGTCTGGTTTCGTTTGGTCCCAAACAATCTCCCCTTGAAATCCAACAACTTGCCGGATTAATTCAGCTAAATCTTTGATGGTGATATCTTCTCCGCATCCCGCATTGACATGTGAGGGAGTGGTGTCGGGTGCGTCATAATGCATCAATAGATAGACAGCAGCATCTGCCATATCGTCCACATGCAAAAACTCACGCATGGGTAATCCGCTACCCCAGAGCGTAATCGCTACCCTATCCTGGGTTTTTGTGATACCAAATTGGGCAAGTTTTTCCAAGATATCCTTTTCTGAAGCTTCTCCTGCAACTTCCTCTACCGGCAATCTATTAAAATCTCGGCGGATAGCATCCATATTGTTTTCATATAGATATTTACCCAATATCATTTTTCGTATCAAAGCGGGTAAAACATGCGATTTTTCTAAGTCATAGTTGTCGTTGGGACCATACAAATTGGTGGGCATAATGGAAATAAAATTACAGCCGTACTGCGCATGATACGCTTCGCACATTTTAATACCTGCAATTTTAGCGATGGCATAAGGCTCATTGGTGGGTTCGAGTACACCTGTAAGCAAAGCATCCTCTTTCATAGGTTGTTCTGCAAATTTCGGATAGATGCAGGACGAACCGAGAAACAGAAGTTTTTTCACGTCATGCAGATAACTTTGGTGTATCACATGATTTTGAATCATTAAGTTTTCATACAAAAACTCAGCACGATAGGTATTGTTGGCGATTATGCCCCCTACCTTCGCCGCAGCCAACACCACATATTCAGGTTTTTCCGCCTCAAAAAAAGCAGCTACCTCAGCCTCTTTTAATAAGTCTAATTGTTTTCTGCTGCGCGTTACGATATTGGTAAAGCCCTTAGATTCTAAGTTACGCTTGATGGCGGAACCGACCATGCCGTTGTGGCCTGCGATGTAGATTTTGGAATTCTTGTTCATTATTTCTTTTTTTTATGGGGTTTCACCCCAAGCCCCATTCATTACGCACTTTTCCTTGATGAAAAGTACTCAATAATCAATTCTATTATGCACTTTTTGATCAATCAAAAAGTGCCAAAAAATCTATTTCAATTACTTCTTCATTTTTTTGTCTTGACACAAAAAAACGAAGCAAAAAAAAGTCAAGACTACGCCTGCTTCGCTCATAAAACTTACGTTCAAAAAGCTAAAACCCCCAAACTCGCCGCTTTGCGGCTCAAACAGTGGGTGTTTTTTAACGCTTTTCTCTCTTGTTTTATGGCTTATCAGCCAAGGTCGGTCCAAGAACTATGAACTAAGAACTGAAAACGATGAACTGATTTTTCGTTTTTCGTTCTTAGCTCTTCGTTATTCATTATTCACTATTCATTATTCGTTCATAGTTCTTCGTTCATAATCGACAGTTTTATTCAAAATAATTCAAGGTCTTAAATCCTCCCTCCTTCAAATAACTTTCTTGTTTCATGACTTTGATGTCGGAGAGCATCATGTCTTCAATCAGGGATTCTAAATTGTATTCGGGTTGCCAGCCGAGTTGGGTGCGGGATTTTGTGGAATCGCCAATCAACAGTTCTACTTCGGTGGGGCGGAAATAAGCCGGATCGACTTCTACCAAAGCATCTTTGCGTTGTTTTAGTTTCGCTAAAAATTCAGTCCCTACCCTTTCTGCAAACAAGCTTTCATCAATAGAAGCTAAATAGCCTTTTTCTTCAGCGCCTTCTCCTTTAAAATGTATTTCCAATCCTATTTCGGCAAAAGCCAATCTGACAAACTCACGAACAGCGGTGGTAATCCCCGTTGCAATCACGTAATCATCGGGCTTTTCTTGTTGTAATATCAAATACATTGCGCGGACATAATCTTTGGCATGTCCCCAGTCACGTTGCGCCGACAGATTACCGAGATACAATTTATCCTGCATGCCCAAAGCAATACGAGCAGCTGCACGGGTAATTTTCCGGGTTACGAAAGTCTCGCCCCGCATTGGAGATTCATGATTGAATAAAATCCCGTTGCAAGCATACATCTGATAGGCTTCGCGGTAATTGACCGTAATCCAATAAGCATACATCTTGGCAACTGCATAGGGAGAGCGCGGGTAAAAAGGCGTGGTTTCTTTTTGTGGAATCTCCTGCACCAAGCCATACAACTCCGAAGTAGAAGCCTGATACATGCGTGTTTTATCCGTCATACCCAATAAACGCACTGCCTCCAACAACCTCAACGCACCGATGCCATCGGCATTTGCCGTGTATTCAGGCGTATCAAAACTCACTTTCACATGACTCATCGCCGCCAAGTTATAAATCTCATCCGGTTGTACTTCTTGGATGATGCGGGTCAAATTCATTGAATCAGTCATATCGCCATAATGCAGTATAAACTTACGATTATCTACATGCGGATCTTCGTAGAGATGGTCGATTCTATCGGTATTAAACAAAGAAGACCTGCGTTTGATGCCGTGAACGGTATATCCCTTTTTCAACAAAAATTCCGATAGATAAGCACCATCCTGACCGGTGACACCGGTAATTAATGCAACTTTAGACATATAAATATATATAATGATTTTACAAACACACAAAAATACATTTTTTATTTCATTTCATTCTTAACAACAACCACTTTATCCAATTTTTCCCCGTTTGCGTCAGATATTCCACCAACCATTCCGTGGGATTATCCGTCCACCGCTGCGGATGGGTGGTAATCATGATTTTATCGGGTAATTTTCCGGCATGAACAGCTTCTATCAACTCAAAAGTCGTTTTATAATCTAATATATTGTTCTGTACACCAACTTTATCCCTTACGCTGAATCGCTCAC
>CAZOUH010000102.1:0-5233 GCA_964582935.1 uncultured Paludibacter sp. | reverse complement strand
CGTATTTTGTCGCTGGTAGCCCAATCTTTGTTTTGCTTGGCTTGCAAGCGAATATTCAAAAGCAAATCAACTGCTTTTTCATAAGCCTCCAAATCATTAGCAGCATCAATTTCAGAGATTAAACCCAACAAATCATTCAAATACAGATTGAATATTGATTGTAATTCTGTTAAATCTGCCTGATTGACAGTTGCTTTGCCATCATGCACAGCATTGATAAGGCGCAGGCTGTCGAACAAATGCGAAATAACAATGGGCGTATTCAAATCATCCAACATGGCTAACTCGCACTTCTTTCTCAAGTCCGAAACAGCTATGGATGAACTATCAGAAGCCTTCAATTTCAGCAGGCGCGCATAGCCTTCCATCAATCTTTCCAAGCCCTTTTCAGATGCTTCCAAAGCCTCGCTGCTAAAGTCAACCGTACTGCGATAATGCGCTTGCAGAATGAAAAAGCGAATGGTCATCGGGCTGAAAGCCTTGGTGAGTAAAGCATGCTGACCGGTAAAGAACTCATTCAAATTGATGAAATTACCGAGCGATTTACCCATTTTCTGACCGTTAATCGTAATCATATTATTGTGCATCCAATATTTCACCGACTCTTTTCCAAGAGCAGCTTTCGATTGTGCAATCTCACATTCATGGTGCGGAAATATCAAATCCATACCGCCACCATGTATATCAAATTCTTCCCCTAAATACTTGGTTCCCATAGCAGAGCACTCCATATGCCAACCTGGGAAACCCACACTCCAGGGACCCTTCCAGCGCATGATATGTTCGGGGGCAGCTTTTTTCCACAAAGCAAAATCGGCACTGCGGTGTTTTTCACTTTGTCCGTCCAAATCACGCGTAGTCTCTAACATCTCATCCACATTTCTTCCCGACAACTTACCATAATCATAGTTGCGATTGTATTTTTCCACATCAAAATACACAGAGCCATTGCTTTCATAAGCATAACCTGCATCCAATATTTTCTGCGTAAATTCGATTTGTTCCATGATATGTCCTGAAGCATGCGGCTCAATATTAGGCGGCAATACATTCAACATTTCCATGGCTTTGCGGTAGCGGTTGAGATAATACTGCACCACTTCCATAGGTTCTAATTGCTCCAAACGTGCTTTCTTCGCAACTTTATCTTCGCCTTCATCCTCATCATTTTCAAGATGTCCTACATCCGTTACATTTCTTACATACCTGACTTTATAGCCCAAATACTTCAAATATCTGAAAAGGATATCGAAAGTAATGGCAGGGCGCGCATGCCCCAAATGTGGGTCGCCATATACTGTCGGACCGCAGACATACATCCCCACATTGGGTTCATGAATGGGAATAAACAGCTCTTTTTTGCGCGTTAATGTATTATAGATGTGTAATTTATGTTCCATACAATTTAAAATAATGTGCCTGTGTCGCTCAATCTGATTTTACCTAAATGTTTGTATGCCAATTCAGTTACTTCCCTACCCCTGGGTGTTCTTTTCATAAATCCTTCTTTAATCAAGAAGGGTTCATATACTTCTTCGATGGTACCCGGATCTTCGCTCAAAGCTGTGGCAATGGTATTTAAGCCCACGGGTCCGCCGCTGAATTTTTCGATGATGGTATTTAGGATTTTATTATCAATTTCATCCAAACCAAATTTATCAATATTCAGTGCTTCAAGGGCATATTGTGAGATTTTCAAGTCTATATGTCCATCGCCCTTTACCTGCGCAAAATCGCGCACGCGCCGTAGCAAAGCATTGGCGATACGCGGGGTACCACGGCTTCTGCTTGCAATTTCTTTGGCGGCATTATCAGCAATGGGAATGTCCAACAAACCGGCAGAACGCTGAATGATACCGGTAATCACCTCAGCATCATAATACTCAAAGTGACAATTGATACCGAAACGGGCACGCAATGGTGCAGTCAGCAAACCGCTGCGGGTGGTCGCACCAATCAAAGTAAAAGGATTTAACTCCAACTGAATAGAACGAGCTGAAGGTCCTTTATCAATCATGATATCAATGCGATAATCCTCCATGGCGGAATAAAGATATTCCTCAACTATCGGACTGAGGCGATGAATTTCATCAATGAACAGCACATCATTGGGTTCTAAATTAGTCAGCAAACCCGCCAAATCACCGGGTTTATCCAAGACCGGACCGGAGGTGATTTTAAATCCCACATTCAGTTCATTGGCGATGATGTGTGAAAGGGTCGTTTTTCCTAAACCCGGAGGACCGTGCAGCAGCACATGATCCAAGGATTCAGTCCGCATGCGGGCAGCCTGCACAAATACTTTCAAGTTATCCACAATCTTATTCTGCCCTCTAAAATCCGTAAAAGTTTCAGGTCGCAGCGAAGACTCGAATTCCTTTTCTATATTGTCCTTGCGTATATCGAAATTATCTGTCATATCTTTGTTATCTTTCTAAACATATCTTCTAAAGGCATATCCACCGACTCGCCATCTTGCAATTTGACATCCGCAGCAATTTCACCTTTGTGGATGATGACGACCCGATTGCAAATGGCTTTCACTTCCTGCAAGATATGCGTACTCAGCAAAACAGTTTTATCTGCTCCTATTCCTTTAATCAGCGTTCTGATTTCCTCCAACTGATTGGGATCTAAACCCGTAGTCGGCTCATCCAAAATCAGCACTTTCGGATTGGGCAGTAAAGCTTGAGCCAAGCCCACCCGTTGTTTGTAGCCTTTTGAGAGTTGCTTTATTTTTTTATGCACCTCCGGTGAAAGTCCCACCCGATCAATTATCTCCTCAATTAGATCTTTTCTATCCGCTTTGATGCCGTATATCCCCGCTATAAAATCAAGATATTCCCGCACATACATCTCCTGGTAAAGTGGGTTATTCTCAGGAAGATATCCTATCAAAGCATTGGTCTGTGTGCGGTCTTCCTTGACTTCCAATCCACAAACACGCACCGAACCAACTTCATATGCCAAGCTGCCGGTCAGTATGCGCATGGTGGTTGTTTTGCCGGCGCCATTCGGACCTAAAAACCCTACAATCTCCCCGGCACCAATCTCTAAATTGACGTCGTTCAGCACAAGCTGTTTTCCTAATTTTTTGCTCAGACCGGCAATCTGAATGGACATATGGAAGAATGATTGATGGTTGAATTGATAATTTGCAAAAATACGAAATAGCAGTCTAAATTGAAAATCATAAGATCAAGATAGATTTTGCTGCTGATTTTCATTTTAAACTATGGATTATCAACAGACCAAACCATCCAATAAAGCAATGTAAATATCTATGGCATCTTCGATTTCTTTCAGATGGATATACTCATTGGCTGTATGTGAACGCGCAGAATCGCCCGGACCAATTTTCACGCTGGAAAAAGGCAACAAAGCCTGATCGGAAAGCGTAGGAGAACCGAAGAGTTTACGTTTCAAGGTTTTAGCTCTTTCTACGAAAGGGTGATCCAAAGGTGTAGCTGATGAACCCAAATGCGTTGAGCGGGGTGAAATCGTACAATTTACGTTTTGCTTGATAATTTCTAAAATTTCCTCGTTGGAATACATCTCATTAGAACGAATATCCACAACGAAATTGCAGCGATCGGGTATTACATTGTGTTGCGTACCAGCATTGATTTGCGTAACCGTCATTTTCACCGGACCGAGAAAATCTGATTCCTTATCAAATTGATAACGTTCGAACCAAACTATATCATCCATAGCTTTATAGATAGCATTGTCGCCCTCATTGCGTGCAGCGTGACCGGCTTTGCCGTAGCTCACACAATCTAACACCATCAGTCCTTTTTCCGCCACAGCTGCATGCATACCGGTCGGCTCGCCAATTATGGCAAAATCAATTTGAGGCAATTCTTGTAACAAGCTTTTCACCCCCTTATCGCCCGAAATTTCTTCTTCAGCCACAGCCGCATAAATCAAATTATAAGACTGTTTCTTTTGGGTTAAATAGAAAAACACCTGTAATAAAGTTACAACAGATGCGCCTGCATCATTACTTCCCAAGCCAAATAAGCGTCCATTATCCACCACCGGCAAATGAGGATTATATGTCCAGCCCGCCACCGGCTTCACCGTATCTATATGCGAGCATAGCATAATGGTCGGCAGTTCGGCATCAAAGCCCGGACTCATCAGCCATATATTATTATCCTTGCGATGCGGCGTATAGCCCTGCAATTCAACATAGCGCTCCAACATGTCCGCCACTTTCCTCTCCTCTTTACTAAAAGAAGGGATATTAATCATATTTTTCAGCAGCATGCTTGCTTCTTGTTTGTAGTCTTCGTACATTTTGTTTGTATTGATTGTTGTTTTTTGATTTATATTTTAAAATCAATTTTATCTGTTGTGTTGTTTATTCTGTTGCCTTCGAGTACCTCAGGCAACGCGGTGGCTGAGGCTCTCGAAGCCACAACAACCAGATCATTACCTGATCAACTTCCTCTCCTTCATCCAATCTTGCAATTTATTTCCCCATTCATCAGCTTCAGAATTGGTTGGTCGCATGCCGAAGCCATGTCCACCCTTGGGAAATGAATACAACTCAACCGGTATCTTTTTAGATTTTAATGCTTCAACATACATCAGGCTATTCTGAATAGGGACAACTTGATCATCTTCGGCATGAAACAAAAATGCAGGTGGAGTTTTGGCATCTACCTGTAATTCATTGGAGTAAAGCTTCACCAAATCATTATCCGGATTTTTACCCAATAGATTTTGACGAGAACCCTGATGTGTTACTCCTGCTTGCATGGTAATCACGGGATACCCCAAGATTGCGAAACTCGGACGACTGTTTTTAGCTTTTAAATGTGTGGCTGCCGTTGCCGCCAAATGACCGCCGGCAGAAAATCCCATAATGCCAATTTTCTTTTTGTTGATACCCCAAGCTTTGGCTTGTTTATAAATGATTTCTAAAGCCGCCTTTGTATCTTTCAACGGTATATCGTGGTAGCCATTGGGCATGCGGTAGTACAGGACAAAAGCACTGACACCGATGGTGTTAAACCACTTGGCTATTTCTTCTCCTTCTTTGATAGCCGAAACGCCGGAATATCCGCCTCCCGGACAGATCAATACGGCAGTTCCAGTATTTAGCTTTTTATCAGCAAAATAACTATACATTCTGGGTTCAGAAATTTGTATTGCGAAATCTTGACGCAGGAATTGTTCTTCCTCTGTTATAAAATTGGAATCCGTCATCCCATCAGGATACAAA